>NZ_FMYP01000014.1 GCF_900096565.1 Williamwhitmania taraxaci | reverse complement strand
CCTTCACATATTTCGGTCATCGAATCGCACCGGCTGAGGACGCCAAACAGCATGGTCACCAGCTGGGGTTTTGCCTTAAACGTCTTATAGTAATGGTCTGCACCATGCTTTTTCACCAAGCTGCTGACATTAATGGCATCGATTAAGTTGATGGCTTGTTTGAAAATCGGCTGTCCGACTAATTTTATTTCTGTATTTTTGCCCATGTTGTGTTTTTTTTCGCAAAACAAATCTACAACATCGGGGTGAAACCTTCGGGGAGTAGCCCCTTATTTTTATTCAACTAACGTTTCAACTGGAATCTTTTTGTCGGACAGTAGTGATTTTAAGTAGGTAAACCCCCTTTGGTAAAGAGGAAACATTAAACTTTACGCTTGTTTCGGTTCCCCCAAAATTGCGAATTAAAACAGAAGCCCCCATTTTATCGAAGATTCTTACCGATCGAATTGGCTGCGCTTTTACGGGCTCTGTTGCGGCGGAACTGTTATCGACAACTGGTATAATACCAATTTCGCTTGTAACAGGATTGGGATAAATTAAATAAAAAGGCTCAGGATTACCACCACCAGGCCTTGGGCTTTGAAGGGGACCCTCGCCACCAAGCACATACCCGGAACGGAATAAACATGGGCTACTACCGCAACTATTAGCAACACTTACGCTCACATTGAAGTATATGGGATTATTTACCACCGTCCATGTCAAGGCGGTTATATGACTAGTCCCTTGGCCACTGAGGATGGTACCACCGCCTACGCTCCATGTATACCCCGAAACACCTTGGTTCAAGGCATAGCTGACGCCAAAATCAACCTCCGAATTGTTATTGAAATTCTGCCCATTTTTAGAAAACCCGTTAATAACTGTCGGTTGGGCGGGAGCACCAACCCAAATAGTTTTTGAATCTGTGTAACTCCCGCTTATGGCAGTTATCGTCGCATAGCCAGCACCCAAAGTTCCCGCAACAGTCAATTGATTAGAGCCTTGACCGCTAACGATAACGGCAGGTCCAGAAACAGACCAACTCACGGGTAAACCGCAAATATTCAGTAACGGAATACGGAGACTTCCACCGGCACAAATATTTTGAGATACGCTCTGTATCCTAAAGATATTGTTTACGAAGTTTGCCCTAGGTCCACCTGGCAAAAACACTGCTCGCATTCGATCACGCTGATTATTTGTAAATATGTTCATGCAAGGATCGTCTGTATAGTCCATGTAATTCATAAACATGGAGCTCACATCGTTGGTGCTGCACCTAGGTCCAAACCAACCATTTGCAGGATTAGCTGCGATAAGAGGGAATGAGGGATAACCAAAATTTCGATCCTTTTGTGTTGGAGTATCTGAGCACTCATCATTACCACAATCGCTATCACCCCAAATATGCCTAAGATTCAACCAATGACCAACCTCGTGAGTTGTCGTTCTGCCAAGGTTGAAACTTGGGGTTAGGTTGCCTTTCCTTCCAAAACACATATAATCGATAACAACACCGTCTGTATTCGGTTTTGTAGCATAGTCAAATGGGAATTGAGCATAACCCAGAAGACCACTCGCTAAATCGCAAACCCATATATTCAGGTAGCGGTCAGTGGGCCAAGCATCCTTACCTCCCTGACTAGTATATTTAATCCGAGTAGATATTTCATTTACACTCTTGTCACTATTATATCCCAAAGTATATGTAGCAATCGAAGTAACGGTTCGTGAAATGCCATTTGTTGGATTTCCGTTTGGATCCGCACTTGCCAGCCGAAATTCAATATTTGGATCAGCGGCAACGGGTACAAATGCACCTGGGGTTTTCACAGCATCAGCGTTTTGGCGACGAAAATCCTCATTCAGCACCGCAATCTGACTTCTTACCTGTTCTTCACTTATATTTCTACCACTCCCAACAGATTCACCTCTGTGTAGTATATGAACAACCACGGGAATAACTATCGTACTATTGGGCTGCATAATCCTTTCCAGGCTTCCCGTTTTTACAGCCTGCCTATACGTACTTGTCAGCTGCTCTAATTGTTGGATTGAATTGTATCGCTGCGGATTCAACAGTTGGATTTGACCAACATCTAAATCCGATCCGCAGGTTCGCTGGGCAAAAAGATTGGAACAGGAAAAGGTAACCAGAAGAACTACTGGAATGAAAGTTCTATAAATGCTCGTAGAAGTTAGGTGGGTTAATAGTGTTTTATGCTAAGAATCTCAATCTTGCGCCCATAAATTAAACCGCGCTGGTTAGGGCTACTTAAGTATGGCTTACAGTTTTTCAGACAATAGGAAATCAAAACATGGGTGTCAAGCTGTTTAAACTCACCCTGGAGTGGGGGACAAGGAATAAGGCAGCTATCTGCCTCTATTACATACGTTCCTGGAGTTGTTAAGTCTTCCTGCCGAATTGTAAAACCAGTTGTGGTCTCTTGCCCATGGATTGGATCATGCCAGAAATCTACAACCTTTGCATGCACATTGTAGCAAGTGTCTATTGTCTTTTCATTCTCACACGAATAGCAGAATGTTTCTGTCGAATCTTCATTCCATTTTTTACAGCTACTCATGATGAATGGTACCATCATAATTAAAATCAATCGATTCATTGCTTATTAGTTTGGCAATTGTGACTTCCTTTGTTTTGAACCCAGTTGTATGAGAGTATTCGCTTTGAAATTAAACTTAGAACTTAGCCCAGTATCATATATCAAAATTAGATAAATATTTCTCATCTCCAAACAATTGTTGCAGATAATACAAAAATCATTGGTCAGTTTTACACCCCCACAACAACCCAAATTCCCAACGGCCACAACCTTACCCGCCAGCCAAAGCAGGTGATGGTAAACGGCAAAAAGGTAAAGGGCTGGAAGTGGAATGCCGCCAAGGCCACCATTAGCCTCACCGTTTCGGGACAAAAGGCAACTTCGGTAAGCATTAAGCTATACCATAAAACAATCGGGGTGACTTTTCGCTAAGAAAAGTCACCCCGTTAGTTCACTATCATATTGCCAAAACATCGGATACAAGTAGGCGAACTTCGGCAATTTTCACAACTAGTGCTTTACCAACAGCTGCTGTCGAGAGACTTTTTTTCCATCATTTATTTCCACAATGTAAATTCCATTATTATAACTACCCACGGGTATTACAACTGGTTCGCCAGAACTCTTTAGCGTAACTTTTAGCATTCCGTAGTTATCCAATATACGGATAGTATACGAGCCTGCCAAGGTAGATCTTGTCCCGAACGGTGCTGATGCAGCAGTGCTTGTTGATAAAAACGATGCCGTATTCTCACCACCGCCAATGGTCAATGTTACATTATCGGAAGCAGGGTTGGGGAAAATTCTGAAATCATTTTCACAGGGTGTCTCCGATACCTCTGCATGGCTTATTTCCGACACACCGCATGCATTTACAGCCGCTACATCTACGTAGTATACATGACCACAATTATGGAGTTGCCGATCAAAAACACAGCGAATTCTTAGTTCATCCTGCTCCAAAACACCATCTACATACCATCGGTACGACGTAGCACTTCGCATTGGAGCAATAGAAGCAGTACACCTCTTTGGTGGAGCATCAAAGCGAATAGAAATTGGGCCAGGTGTTGGAGAGCCTACAACAACAGGACATGGTGAAAGATTGACATTTCCACATTCCGAAGATAGTGTTGCCTGCACCCAACCGTCTCCGCTGCCGTTGGCCACAAATGTAGCCGAGCTGCCCGAGGCAGAGGATAGGGTAAGGTTACTGCTACCGCTCCACGAAACAGTGCAGCCGGCAGGTAGGTTGCTCACCGTGTAGGTGGCACCAGAGGTGCATACGGTGGTGGGGCCGGAAATCAAAACAACAGAAGACAACGATTGAGTAACAGCCCTGCATGCGTTTAATCGTCCAAAACCCATTTCATTGCTACGTCCATTCGCATAAACATACCCACCAACTTTATCTGTTGATTTAGTTAAAATATCAAAGACCTGTTGTTGTGTCAAATTTGGATTGATAGATAACACTAATGCCGCTACACCCGCAACTTGAGGACATGAATAGGAAGTCCCTCCAAACGACCAGTATAGGAAAAATTATTGACCGCAATATTGGGTAGAATTGAACCTATTATGGGTAAAGAGCCACCATCATTATTATGAACAGGATTATATCCGTCATTGCCCGGAATATCTATCGACCACGCCTCAAAAGTTTCGCCTGCAATTTGACTTGAATATGCACGATGTGAAGGAGCAACAATATCCAGCAACTGATTGTTATTACTTGTAGTATTACCTAATGGACTGTAAAACGCCTTAACATCATACCTGTCTGAAGCGCCAACAGTTATAACACCAGACACATCTACGTTGCTTGGAAAGTGAACGAAACCGTTATTTGCAAAATTATTACCTGCAGAAAAGGCAACAACACATCCAAGACCATTTCGACCTTTGGTTGTTGCAGCAATTATAGCCTCTTTTATCACTGGGTGTAAGTTGGGATTATCCGAATTATACCCCCAACTGTTTGAAATAATATGAGCACCATTTTGCCAAGCATAAGTTATTGCATCAGCTAGTTTTTGTGGTGTAATACCAGAACCGCCGGTATTAAATATTCTTATGGGCATAATTCTACAGTTTGGAGCAATACCAGAAATTCCCTGATTATTATTCTGTGTTGCACCAACAATTCCAGCACAAGCATTGCCATGGTTGTCATTTCCAGTTGGTGAAGGGTTATTGGGATCACCATCAGCAAAATTACTACCATTTAATCGAACTTGACGTGCGTTAGGCAAATCAGGATGATTAGGTGTTAAACCTTGATCCAACACAGCAATTATGACATACTATTACCTTGAGTTAAAGCCCATGCTTCTGGAGCATCAATATCCGCATCAATAGTTCCAGAATGATCATCCGTAAATACCTGTCCCGTATTATTTAAAGAAAATTGATTTATAAAGTAGGGATCATTAGGAACTACCTGATGTAACTCCACATCACAAATAAAATTAGGTTGACTGAAGCGAGTTAATCCACTTTCTTGATATTTATTAGCAATTTCCAATACATTACCCCCAACTGGCACCTTAATTAGCTGGTAAAGCTCGCATGTCTTTACTACCTTAACTCCAAATTTTCTATGAAGTTTTTCAATTTCTGCTTGCGGTACATTTTCGTGAAATTTTACGAGGAATTCATCAGTTACACCCATTTCTAATCCTGTATTAATAGAGTAAACCGGATTACAGGATTTTACATCAGTTTGTTTCGATATCTCATCTTTAAACACATCCCTTTCTGATGCGTCTACTGTGATTATACAAGTGCTATCATCTTTCCATTCTATCAATTTATCAGCAAGTTTCGAAAACAATGATATTTGTTTTCTGTCGGATTTCTTGCCCTGATTATACCTTACAACAAGTCTATTATCCTGTTCATTAAGATATACCTTCTCTCCATAAGCGTAGTAAAAACTAGAGTTGTTTGAGCGTGTAAAACTCATTATTGCAGCAATACAAAGCAGTAATACTGTAAACAAAATATATCTATTCTTCATAGTAACCATTATTAATTATTATTTCGTGGCAGATTTAACAACAACTTGTTCGTAATGCAAAAAGAGAATATCGGTTGTACATAAGTTATAAACCTTCTCATCATCGGTTGCAGTTAAATATGAAATATTAACCTTATACTTATATCGTAATGTATCCGGGAAGTATGGGCAACTCCCATAATTTTGAAAATATAATTCAGGTATTTTATAAAGAGTATCTGACAAATTGTTCAAAATAGATGCCGGCATTCTGAACTCATTATCTGATAAATTATAGGTCACCAAAGTATCATTCAAATCAGTTGATATAATGACATATCCAACTCTATAATGATGATTAATTGTGCATGGATCAAAACCAACGAGGTAACCTTCGATAGACTTAATTGATTCACCATCATCCTTTTCACAGCCACAAGCCATAATACATAGTATTCCACATAGGAATACGATTGATATTAATTTTTGCATAAGGATTTAGTTTTGGTTAAAGATTCAGTAAAATAGGTTTTCCAAGCAACAATACAAAATACAATTTCCGCTTTCATTCCGATAGGTTTTTTATTAGAATCCGACCTTCGGTCTTATCATTAAAGTCGATTTTTATTTCAGCACTAGATCCGGTGCAAACGCCTACAACCATTGAATAGCTGGCGTAATCTAACGGGCCTATTTTACAGATTACATCGTATAAGCAGTTGCAATTACAGTTATTGTTTTTGTTACAAAGCAAATACTGTAATTTACCATCATAAATACTTGAATAAACCATAATGCTATCGGGACAACAATTTAGACTTGCATTAACATGTTTAATGTAAAGGTAGTTGCTATCCACTGTATGGTATTCCAAATATTCTTCCCGTTCAGACGATCTTGCAGCATTTGTCTTACATGCAGAATGAGACAAATCCTCAACAACAAGAACCCTATCCGCCATATCAACAGAGTTGCTCTTTTTACAGCCAACTGCTGCTATTCCAATAGTTCCACATAGGAACAGAATAAGTTTAAAATGTTTCATACTGAACTAAATTAAAGATTACATAGAAAAATGATACCGATAATTACAGCAAAACTCAAACTTGTTTTACAAACAAACCGACACAACACTTTTAACAAAGTTAAAAACAAATTCTCCCCGTCAAGCAATTGTTTCATAAACTTCAAAAACAGTTAGTCGGTTTTTCACCCCACAACAGCCCAAATCCCCAGCGCGCACAACACTTCCCGCACCACCCAAAATATTTTTGAAAAATACTCCCGAAATTTCTTGTCTCGTATTATTTCTTTTTCGTAACTTTCTCATCGTTAACCAACCAGCAAACAATAGCGAAGGCACCGGAGCCCGCACATAGGCTCTTACTGCCTTGGCAAATGCCAAAGAGGTAATGAAATGTAGCCCCAAACACTCCAACCCCACAATTTCGTTCAGCCCGAAAGGTGAACCACCTTAAATGAGGGTAAAGGTTAAAAGGTAAAGGACTTTTAACCGCAACGTTACCAGCGGCATGCTTCGTCTACGAGGTTTGTCCCACCGAAAATGCCTACTCACTTTCTTGGTAGTACATAAAAGGTCAAAAGGAGTCTGTTCTTGGCTCCGACAGTAGTCAGAGAGGCAAACCGCTATTGGTTGAGGCTTCTGATAGCAGTCAGAGAGGCAAACCGCTATCGGTTGGGGCTTCTGATAGCAGTCAGAGAGGCAAACCGCTATCGGTTGGGGCTTCTGATAGCAGTCAGAGAGGCAAACCACTATCGGTTGGGGCTTCTGATAGCAGTCAGAGAGGCAAACCACTATCGGTTGGGGCTTCTGATAGCAGTCAGAAGCATAATAGAATTTAATAATCACTAGCATTAACCATATAAAATCAAATTCAAATGTCAAACATCGTAAGATTTCCCGTAGCAGCCATAGGCGCTGCAGGTGCAGTAGTAACGGATTCGGCAGAGAAAACGAACTCCGCAGAGGTAACGGGCTCGCAAGCCTTCAAAAACCTTAAGACTATTAACACCGAGTACCAATTGAGCATGGGCAAAAAGGCGGGCTCGCTCGAAACCGACACCGTGGTGGAAGCCGACAAAAAGCGCGACTGGGCGGTGGTGGGTATCCGCGAATCGGTTCACGCCAAAACCTACTGGCCCGATCCAAACATAGCCAATGCCGCGCATCGCATGGAGCCCATGGTGATCAAATACTCGGCCGACATTGAGGACAAGCCCTACAACGACGAGTCCACCTACGTGCATGCCTTTATTGCCAAGCTGGCCGAGGCCGAGTGGCAAGCAGACATCGACCTGATGGGCATCCGTCCGCAGGTGGTGTATCTTCCCCAAGCGCAGCAGCATTTTGAGGAGACGCAGCGCAGCCGGGCCGTGAGCGAGGCCACCAAGAGCGAGATTGCGGCAGCATCGAACAAGCGCCGCGACCTTGAGCGGGCGCTACGTGCTTTTACAAAGTATGCCGAGGCCATGGAGCTTACCACCACCAGCCCGGTATGGCACGCGCTTAACCTCACCATCAAGCAGCAGCTGGCCGAAATTGAGCGGGGCTTTCGGGCATCGGGAAACCAGTCGCAAACAAATTTGAATTCAGATTAAATCACACACAACCCAAGGCCCCGCAACGGGCCTTGGGTATTATGGCGCAAACAGAGGTGATTGTGCTGTATCCCGAATACAATGGCGAGCCAAAGAAACCAACTCAACGTATGCCAAAACCTACGGTAATGAACTCCGTAACCCATCACCACAAAAGCATGAACTAGCCCGGTAGCAAAAAAAAACGCGAACCAACCGGTTCGCGCAATTCCATATCGTTCAAAGCATGAGCGATTAAAAGGACATATCCAGGCATCCGTAATCAGTCATACGAAACATCTCATTAATTTCATCCTTCTCGAAGTAGGTGGGATCCAAATCGCCACCAAGCCACTCCATGTATTCGGCATACTCCTCATGGGCAGTATCCTTCAGCACAGCCAACATGTGCTGGTAACCGCCCACGCCCCCGCTATCTTCTACCGGGCAATTCATCTTTCCATCGACACAAAAGGGGTATACAGCCGATTCATCGACCGGAAGAATCGCCTCCAGCTCCACGGTATGCTCCCATCCGTCGCCAAAGTCGTACTCATACTCCATTTTGTCCTTCACCGCCTTCAGCAAATCGGATACTAAAATATCCTTGTAATCGATGCTATCGGTATCGTCCCATGAATCGTCATCCTCAACTACCGGTGCATAATACTTCTTTCCCTTCACAAACTGATGCAGGTGAGAGTTGGCCCATCCCATAGCGGTTTGAATTACCTTATGCACATCGGATAGGGGCATATCGGAGGGAATTAACACACGGCGCCAAATCTTCGGCTTTGAGCCTACTAATGCCACCTGAATTTGATAAATACTCTTTGCCATGATGCTTGTTTTTAAAACTACTTGCACGAATACACCACCCAGAATAGCAGTCGTTGCGGAGGTAAAGATAAAGAAACAATTCCAATGGGGCCTACAATTCTCGGCGGGTAGTATTGGGAATCAAGCGTATTCCAAAAACAAATACTATATCACCTATTGACTTTTGCTGAAAAATGCACTATATTTCACATGCAAAGCAGTTAAATAATACTTCGAGCCATGAACAACGAAAAAATTGTAAAACCCATCAATGGATGGATAGGCATACTGGCAGCGGCACTATGCCTTACGGTTGCCATTTTGGGATTAGTAAATGGATATGTTGTAGCCACCGCTCTTATTGGGGTGGCTTTATTCATGCTGGTAGGTAGCGTAATCGTGGCACCCAAAGATGCGTGTGTTCTAATATTCTTTGGACGCTACAAAGGAACCATAAAGGAAAACGGTTTCTACTGGGTGAATCCGCTTACCAACCGCAGAACGGTATCCCAAAGGCCACGCCATTTTACCAGCATACCCATTAGGACCAACGACAAGGCAGGAACGCCAATTGTTATTGGGCTAGTGCTCGTATGGAACGTGGAGGATACTTACAAGGCGGCCTTTGAAGTAGACGACTACCAGCATTTTGTAATATTCCAAAGCGACGCGGCCCTGCTTAAGCTAGCCGACAGCTTCCACTACAACAATATTGAAGTACAAGACACGGAGTTTAGCCTTATTGCCGGTAGCGACGTTGTAAACAAACATTTGGAAGAAGAGTTGCGCCTCCGGTTGCAACATGGAGGCATTAGCATTGTCGAAACTCGGGTAAACTACCTTGCCTACGGAACAAAGGGATCGTCGGCTAAGCGCAAGAAGAAAAATGGGGGCAAGCAGGATCGTTCATAGTAAACGGATAGGTGCCGCGCCTCAAAGAAAGACCATTCCATCGGCGCAACAAGCATTTTTCAAAACAGCAAAGCCTCACCTCTTCCGGTAGAACATTCAGGCTTGGTTGCACCAAAACAAAGAGGGACGATTTTCATCGTCCCTCTTTGCCCTTTTAACCTAAAACCTAAACCTATGAAATAACACCTAAATTTTTCTTTGAAATGGAGAAATGGTTACTTCCATTTAACATTACAAAGATAGGTGGTCAGTCAGCTAATGCGTTTTAACTACTGTTAATCTAGGTTATAAGTTTTATGTCACGAAAAAGGCAATACAACCATCTCCAATTTGGGATAAACAAAAGGCTAGCTGCTCAAGTCGTGTCATTGGTGTGTAAGGGTTAGGTTTAGATTATGATATCTTCGTTTAGGTGCTGTGAAAATAAGGAAAATGATTGATTCGGCAAATTCTTCCAAATTATTTTTACATTTACCGAAAACCAGCAATAGGTTACGCTTTCCATGCACAAACCAATAAAAACTTTCTTTCTGTTGCTTCTCGTGATGGTTGCCCTAGGCGCAATCGCCTTGCTATTTCCTAAGCAAGGAATCCGGGTTGGCAACAATTGCACAATAACGTTCCCCTCGCTTTCCGACATCTTCCTCCCCGACACCAGCAACACCAAAGATATCAACCAGCTATTTAACGCTGAACTACTAGCCAATATCGAAACGAATAGCGATTCGTTGCCTACCATCGACACCTTAGATAGTAGCATGGCGGCTAAATTACAAGATAGTAGCCGTGTCCAGCAGGATTCATTGTTGCCGACAACACCCATAAGAAATATTGAAACCAAGCTACCCAATATTGCCATAGAACACTCCGACAGCGCCAAGGCAGCCCTTCGTAATTTCTTCGAATCGCTGCTAACAATTCAGCCCGGCACGCTTCCCATTCGAGTGCTTCACTATGGCGACTCACAAATAGAGGTGGATAGAATTAGCTCCCGCCTGCGCAAGCGCCTTCAAGAGCAATTTGGCGGAGGGGGATATGGATTTATAACGCTCGAAAGTGCCGAACAAAGCTATATGATGAGCGTAACCAGCACAAACCTGTGGGACACGCGAAAGATTAAGAACAAGGACGATAAGGAGAAGAAAGATTTTGGTCCATTCTTTAGCTCGGCTCGAATCGGGATTACCGAATCGGGGACGAAAAAGGAGGGCTATATCACCATTAGCCAAAACAGGCTGGGACGAATGGTGAACCGTTTCTCCTTTTGCTATAGGCCCACCTCCCCGCTCCTTCTCCAAATTAAGTGCGACGAGGCAACACTCTATGCCGATATCGTTTCCCCTTCATCAAAGCCATTGCTTACAACAGTAACCATACCTGCATCGGCAAAAAGCATAAGCATTAAGATGCAGGCCGACCAAAGCCCATTGATCTTTGGACTCGGCTTCGACAACAGCTACGGAGTGGCGGTGGACAATATCCCAATCAGAGGAAGTTCCGGGCTTGAATTTACGCGGGAAAACTTTTCGGTACTCTCCAACTCCTACCAAATGCTGAATGCCCGCCTTATTCTTCTCGAGTTTGGCGTTAACGTGGTTCCCACCCATGCGCGCAGCTACGGATACTACGAAGAGGCGCTATACCGGCAGCTGATGTATATTCGAAAGGCTGCACCCAAGGCATCGGTGATGCTCATTGGTGTCTCGGACATCTCCAAAAACGAGAATGGACGAATGGTCTCGCACAATAATATTGAACCTATTCGCGATGCACAGAAAAGGGCGGCGTTCCGTGCCGGATGTGCCTTTTGGGATTGCTACAAGGCCATGGGCGGAAAAAACTCTATGCCTGCCTGGGTCTCGGCCCAGCCGCCCCTTGCCAACAAGGACTACATTCACTTTACAATAAAAGGAGCCAACCTCATTGGGGACATCTTCTACAAAGCCCTAATGAAAGACTACCAAGAGTTCCTCGCCTCGAAAAACACCCTGCCAGATGGTCAATAGCACCCTTTTCATACTCCTATTACGCTTGTTTGTGGGCATCGAAATGCCCAACGAAACCGCCACTTCTACAATGACCAAAACTAATGCAGCAGTAATTGCCGCCCCAGACGCATCGGAAGCAACAAACAAGCAAGAGGTAAGAATTTTACATATTGGCGACTCCCATATCCAAGCCGACTTGTTTACCGGAGAGGTTCGTCGCTTGCTGCGCGAATACCTCAGAGACACTATGCCTCAGCGAGGCTTCGTTTTTCCGTTCAGCGTAGCGGCAACCAATAACCCGCTCGATTATAAGTCGACCTCCACCGGTAGTTGGACGACATTAAAAAGTACTGACGTGCTCGCTATGGACGCTTTTGGTATAAACGGAATTGTGCTCAAGACAGCCGATAGGACTGCCACCATATCCTTTAAGCTGAAGAATGAAAAAAGCCGATTCAACCGAGTGCGAATTTTATACACCTCCACTTCCGGAATAAAACCTAGAATAGCGGGTAACTTCACGGTAATAAAAACCTTCGACAACAAGGATTCCGATTTTATTGATTTCATTTTAGACACCAAAGCAGATTCAATTACCATGTCCCTAGCGGGACGGACGGATGGAGAATTTAGGGTCCACGGACTCTTACTGGAAGATATGCAAAGTGCCTTTGCCTACAACGTAGTAGGGCTAAACGGTGCATCTACCACATCGTTCCTACGGTGCGACAACCTTGCAACCCAGATAAAGAGCATTAACCCCACACACGTTATTATTTCGCTAGGAACCAACGATGCCTACAGCACCGCCTTTTCGCCTCAGGATCTTAAAGTCAACCTCGAAAAACTCATTGAAAAGGTTAGAATTGCAGCACCGTTTGCCACATTGGTATTGACCACTCCGGGCGATTTTATGGCAAAAGGGAGGAAAACCACTCCTTCGCCCAAGATTGCAGCCGAAATTATAACCACTGTTGCGGCAAACACCCAATGCGCTGTGTGGGATTTCTTCAACCAAATGGGTGGGGAAGGTTCCATCGAGGGTTGGTACCACAGGGGACTTGCCTCTCCCGATCGCCTCCATCTCTCCAAGGAGGGGTATAAAGTGCAAGGTCGTATGTTCTTTGAATGGCTAACTGCAGTTAATTCATAGCACATGGAACTGGCCATTAAGGAATATATCAAACGATTCTTTCTGTTCTCTCAAACAGAACCGATGCTTTTTTCAGGAATTACCTTTTGGATTTTCCTTTTAATCCTACTGCTTGGATTCCATTTCGTTTACAAAAAGAATCAGCTTCGCAATATATACCTATTTGCATTCAGCCTCTTTTTTTACTACAAATCGGGTGGGTTCTTTTTCTGGCTGCTTATCTTCTCCACCGTAGTCGATTATCTTTTAGGGTTGGGCATTGGCAGTGCTCAAAAGAAACTTGCTCGCCGAGCCATGCTTGCCATTAGCGTTACGGTGAACCTAGGGGTCCTCTCTTACTTTAAATACGCCTACTTCTTTACAGAAACCATCAATAACTGGTTTGGCACCCATCTGAAAGTTAGCAACCTCTTGGCGGAATGGAGCAACCACCTAACCGGGTCAACCTTCGATGTAACCGCTATCATTTTACCAGTAGGGATTTCGTTCTACACCTTTCAAACCATCTCCTACACCATTGATGTTTATCGCCGGCATGTAACCCCCGTGCGCAATATCCTCAACTTTGGATTCTACGTAAGCTTCTTCCCGCAACTGGTGGCTGGGCCCATCGTTAGGGCATCGGAATTCATTCCCCAACTCTATATCCGCTACTACCTCACCAAAGATGAGGTGGGGCATGCCATCTTCCTTATACTAGTGGGGCTATTAAAGAAAGTTGCCATTTCCAACTACATCGCGTCCAACTTTGTCGACAGAGTTTTCGACTCCCCTATCGCTTACTCAGGATTTGAGGTGCTGATGGGAATTTACGGCTACGCACTACAAATATACTGTGACTTTAGCGGATACACCGACATTGCGTTAGGAGTAGCCCTGCTTTTAGGATTTAGGCTTCCCGTAAACTTCAACTCACCCTATAAAGCCACCAGCATCACAAACTTTTGGCATCGTTGGCACATTTCACTCTCCCGATGGCTGCGCGACTACCTTTACATTCCCCTTGGAGGGAGCAAAAAAGGAAAGATCCGAACCTACATCAACCTAATGATAACTATGCTACTGGGGGGATTATGGCACGGCGCAAGCCTTAAATTTGTAGCATGGGGAGGTATTCATGGTCTCGGCCTTGCCATCGAACGCTTGTTTGGCATTGGAAAACACCAACCATCAAAACGACTTTCTCCGGTTCGAAGATTCGTCGCTATAGTAATCACCTTCCATATTGTGTGCCTAGCATGGATTCCTTTTAGGGCTGCCTCCTTCTCCGATGCATTGACAATCCTTTCCAGAATTGCCACCGCATTTTCATGGAATACCATACCAGAGGTGCTCCTTGGATACAAGGCTGTCTTTATTACCATTGCGATTGGTTTCGCGGCTCATTGGTTTCCCTCGCAGAACAAGGAGAATTTCCGCGGGTGGTTTATCAGCACAAACCCTGTTATCAAACTACTAGCAATACTCCTCGTTGTGATGCTGCTTGCCCAAGTCCGCACAGCGGGAATCCAACCGTTTATTTATTTCCAATTTTAGGAATAGGCAATAGATGGATTAGGCGTATCTATGTTTATTCGCACATAGCCTTTGAAAAGACAGCACATGAACAAAATTTAATTAGAATACATTCGAATTACACCGCCTTCAAATCATCAAACAATTGCATTCCGTTGGCACAACCAATTCGGCCTATGACACGTTACCTTACAATTAAAGTATAAGAATTACTTGCACATGTTAAATTTATCCTTACCTTCGATATAGTATTATAAAAATCAAATGAAGGACGAGGAATCAACATTCAATATAACCAACAGCCATCTGAAGGCGATTGAGTATGGCGTTCCACTTTTAATTTCGCAACGATGGACTTTTTGTGCCCAGTTCGCCTTCCTTGCAATTTCCATACTCCTACTACTTACAATTAGCCATATCACTGGCGAACCAGAAACGCTATACATCCTGGGAATAATGGCAATTACAGCCATAATAACTTTCTCCATTTCAAATGCCATCGTGGTAAAGGGTCAACTTCGATTAAAAACAATTCTTGGTAAACCTCACTACATCGATCCTGCAAAAATCAACCATATCTGGTATCCTTTAGGACCAAAGATGAATATCTTGATGATTGTTTATCGGATAAAATATCCCCTCCCGCTAATTAGCATAATCACGGTTCCTGCATGGATCCGATATGCAGAGAACATTAAACTCCTATTAGACCATACCCAAGGGCCGGACTGTATAATGCGTAAGCCGGAACTCTAGATCGAAGCGCGTCAAGTCCTCTGCTTTTTGACATTGTCGGCTTGCCAACGAAATTTCTCTCAAGCCTCATAGATAATTACACACCTATATATCAACATCTTCGAATTTAATCCAAATCCCCACTGGAGGGATAAAGCATGTTGAAACTTTTACTATCTTGCCGCTACGAAACCGAGATCCTATGAAAATATCAACAAACTTCGACTCAGGCAATATTGAGGTTGTAAGCCTAAACTCTCACGACAACATCCAGCTGAGAATCCGAAAAGACACGCAATCGGAATTCCTTCAATGGTTCCACTTCCGCCTTATTGGAGCACAAGGTTATCCCTGTACCATCAAAATAATTAATGCAGGAGAAACGTCATACCCCGAAGGATGGCAGAACTACTACGCATGCGCTTCTTACGACCGGAACAGCTGGTTTAGAGTTCCAACTACCTTTAATGGTAAAGAACTAACCATTGAACTAACGCCAAACGAGAACAGCATCTACCTTGCCTATTTTCCTCCCTATAGCTACGAACGACACCTCGATCTCGTATCAACGGCACAGTCGGAAGATATCTGCGTGCTCGACACCCTTGGGCAAACACTTGAAGGCAGGGAAATTGACTTCCTTACCCTTGGAGAGTTCTCGCAAGAAAAGCGGAAGATTTGGGTTGTAGCACGTCAACACCCCGGAGAGACCATGTCTGAATGGTTTGTAGAGGGGCTCATTCATCGACTGCTCGATAGCGACGATCCTATTTCGCGTAGAATCCTTGAGAAATGTGTTTTCTACATAGTGCCCAATGCCAATATCGACGGTTCCATTCACGGCAACCTACGAACAAATGCCGCTGGGATAAACCTAAACCGCGAATGGGGAAATCCCTCGCAGATGAAGAGTCCAGAGGTATTCCATATACTCAAAAAAATGGACGAAACCGGAGTAGATCTCTTCCTCGATATACATGGAGATGAAGCACTTCCTTACTGCTTTATTTCTGGAATTGAGGGAATACCGAACTACCCGGGTCGCTTACAGATGCTTCAGGAGCGCTTTATTGAAGTGTGGGAAGCCATGAATCCTGATTTCCAATCCAAGCACGGCTATCCCAAAAACGAACCGGGAAAAGCAAACCTAAACATCGGTTCCAAGGCCGTAGCAAACCGCTACGGGTGCCTCGGACTCACCATCGAACTTCCCTTTAAAGATAATGCAAACCTACCCGACAGGGCTTTTGGATGGAGTCCCGAGCGATCGATAAAGATGGGCGAATCGGTTGTGGCCGTGCTGCTTCAAGTATATAAAGGGCTGCGTTAATTCAACCCATAAAGAAAGGAGCCATTGATTGATCAATGGCTCCTTTTTTTATTCTTATTTCAAATGATGCCTAATTGCATCAACGATATCTTCGGCAAGTGGATTATCGGATGGAACAACCACCTTCGCTTTTGAGTAGAATGGCTCGCGAATCTTCAGCATCTCGGTAATGTAAACTGTAAGTTCATTGCTCGATTTACCCCAAAGTAATGGCCTATCAATCTTAGTTGCCTCCAGTCGTTTCACCAACTCCTCGGTGCTCACCTTTAGGTAAACAGTAAGGCCATGTTCATTCATCTCGTCGATGTTGTTGTGAAAGCAAGCTGAGCCACCACCGGTAGCCACAATTACCCCATCCTCTTTTGTCAGATCTGCAAGAGCAATCTTTTCCAAGTTCCGGAAATACGCTTCACCTTTGGTTACAAAGATCTTCCTAATGGTATCTCCATTCTTCTGTTCGATGTATTCATCCATATCCACGTATCGCATTCCCAGCAACGTGCCCAACTGACTGCCAAGGGTTGTTTTTCCCGAAGCCATAAATCCAACAAGGAAGATGTTCATAGAGTAACCATTATGTTGCTGAAAGATACAACTTTTTATTTTTTAAAATTAAATCTCGAGCGACATTTGTGTAGTTTCCCCATCACTGTCGGAATCGGAATCGCTTTCATCCCCACTATCCGAAGGGTCTTGTTCCATTGGTTCCTCTGCCGATTCATCCAAGGGTTCCTCTTTCTGAAGTGGCTCAACAAACTTAGCCTCACCAATTTGGTAAGGCGTTAACCGCTTGCCTCTGGCTCTAAAACTCTTCACTCCAATAAATTCAGAAACATCAACAAGTTCGTTCAGGCGATGTGCATATGAACCTCCAAAAACGATCTCTACCTGAGGCCAAGCATCGGTAGAGAACTCAACAAGGTAAGAACCAGAAGCGTCACCAATAAAACTCTGTGGCTTATCAATAACCTCCACGCTAAACCGTTTAAGGTAAACAAACGACTGTTCAGCATCGAAGAAGAGGACACTATAAACCTTAACGGCGTCAAACTTCTCAATAAGCAGCAAGTCGTCGTCGTAATGATTGGACGTTTCGTAAGAGGTAATGGAATAAATACCACGCTTATAGAACACTACTAGTTTATCGTTGGCTCCAAACTCGCCCAACAATTTTCCACGGCCATCGGCATTCAAGCGCAGCACATCGGCATCGAACCAAATTTTTTGGCCACCTAGGGTAGAAACACCCTTCTCCTTAACCTGAATTTTATGAATTGCGTAGCGGCTAAAGATATTTCCCATTGAGCTACGTCCTTTGATTGCAAGCGTACTAAAATCGAGATCGATAATAGGTTTTTTAAGCTTTGGCCGTGGCTTTAGGAATACCTTCAGTACCTCAGCCTCACCATTTGGGTTAACGCTCATGTAAAGCACCTGCGACCCATCGGTACCCTTGGATATATCATACTCCTTATCACGAGTAATTCCAGTAATAGCGCACCGCTTTATCATGATGGATCCGTTTCGACCGTCGCGGTACACAGCATTATAGATGGTGCGGGTATCGTTTCGCTTAAACACACCTATATGAATAATATCCTTACCAAAGAACGACTTATCGGCAACCTTAGCAATGGTGTATTTTCCGCTCTTCAGGAATACAATCACGTCATCGATATCGGAGCAATCGGCTACGTATTCGTCCTTTTTGAGACCAGTTCCGAAGAAGCCTTCTTCCCTATTAACGTATAACTTTTGGTTTGCTACCACAACTTGCGTTGCTTGAATAGCCTCAAAGCTACGCAGTTCAGTTTTGCGCTCTCTTCCCTTTGAGTGTTTCTTCTTAATTTGCTCGTAGTAGGTAATGGTATAAGCCACTAAGTTGTCGAGGTTGTGCTGAACGGTTAGCATCTCAGCCTCAATACCCTTTATCAACTCATCGGCTTTCTTAATGTCGAACTTCGAAATTTTGCGAACCGGCTTTTCCGTTAACTTCTCAATGTCGGTACGAACAATCTCTCGGCGAAACTTAGCTCGATAGGGGTCAAATCCCCGCTCAATACCCACCAGTATCTGATCCCATGTGTCGGTATTCTTTTCGAGTTCGCGGTAGATCTTCTCCTCAAAGAAAATTTTCTCCAGTGACGAAAAGTGCCAATCTTCGAGCAACTCAGCCAGCTTAATTTGCAACTCCAGCTTCAGCAGCGCCATGGTCTTATCGGCCGAAATGCGAAGCATCTCCTTTACACCAACAAACCGAGGTCTATCATCCTCAATGACACAACTATTTGGAGATATTGAGATTTCACAATCAGTAAAGGCATAGAGTGCATCTATGGTTTTATCGGGCGAAGTATCGGCAGGCAGGTGAATAAGGATTTCGACATTCCGAGCGGTATTGTCGTCAATCTTTCGAATCTTGATTTTACCTTTATCATTGGCTTTCAGAATGCTTTCGATAAGGGTTGCAGTGTTTTTTCCGAATGGTATTTCGGTAATCACCAAAGTCTTTTTATCAATCTTATTGATTCGAGCCCTAACCTTAATTGCACCACCCCTTAATCCATCGTTGTAGCGGCTACAATCGGCCATACCTCCAGTAATAAAATCGGGGTAGAGTTCAAAGTCCTGATTTTTGAGGTAAGCAATGGAAGCATCGATAAGCTCAATAAAGTTGTGCGGAAGAATTTTAGAGGCTAAACCCACAGCAATACCCTCCACTCCTTGAACCAGTAGCAGCGGAAACTTAACGGGCAAAGTAACAGGTTCCTGATTACGTCCGTCGTAGCTGCGCATCCACTCGGTGGTTTTTGGATTAAATACCACATCGTTGGCAAACTTGCTAAGGCGCGCCTCTATATAACGCGGAGCAGCAGCATTATCACCAGTAAGAACGTTTCCCCAGTTACCCTGGCATTCAACCAATAAGTCTTTTTGTCCCAGCTGTACCAGTGCATCACCAATGGAAGCATCGCCGTGCGGGTGATACTGCATGGTGTAACCAATAATATTTGCCACCTTATTGAACCGCCCGTCATCAAGACGTTTCATGGCATGCAAAATACGGCGATGAACAGGTTTGAGTCCATCGTAAATATGTGGTACGGCACGCTCTAGGATAACGTATGAGGCATAATCCAGGAACCAATCCTTATACATACCCGAGAGGAACTTTTTCTTCACTCCATCCCCTATCAGTTTGGCTAGTTTCTCCTTGTCGGCAGAGCCTTCAACGGGTAACTCATTAATATCGTCTAACTCTTCAGGTTTATCCAAATCTTCGGCACTCATGCTTCTGTAAATTAGAATTTAGGCCTCAACGGCGTGTTCCACTTCTTCTTCAACACCAACGGCATTAGCGCCATCGGCATCATTCTCCATCTCTTCAAGCAGGTCTTCCTCAATACGAAGGTTATCGATGATAAACTCCTGCCGTTCGGGAGTATTTTTACCCATGTAGAAGGTGAGTAAATCTTGTATTACATCGTCCTTGGTAATACGAACGGGGTCGAGCCGAATGTCCTTACCAATAAAGTGGCTAAACTCATCGGGTGAAATCTCTCCAAGTCCTTTGAATCGGGTAATTTCGGGGTTTGGGCCTAACTCTTTGATTGCTTTTTCACGCTCATCGCTATTGTAGCAGTACAAGGTTTTCTTTTTATTCCGAACCCGAAAAAGCGGAGTTTGGAGAATATAAAGATGTCCTTGGCGGAGCAAATCGGGAAAAAACTGAAGAAAAAAGGTAATAAGCAACAAGCGAATATGCATCCCGTCCACATCGGCATCGGTGGCAATCACCACCTTACTATAGCGAAGGTCTTCCATATCTACCTCTATGTTGAGAGCAGCCTGAAGGAGGTTGAACTCTTCATTTTCGTAAACCACTTTTTTGGTAAGCCCATAGGTATTCAATGGTTTTCCCTTTAAGCTGAATACTCCTTGAGTATTAACATCGCGGCTTTTGGTAATAGAACCCGATGCAGAATCGCCCTCGGTAATAAAAAGGGTGCTCGCCTCAGCAAGGTCGTGCTTATCGCCAAAGTGAACGCGACAATCGCGCAGCTTACGGTTATGCAGGTTGGCCTTTTTGGCGCGTTCGCGAGCCAGCTTTTGAATGCCAGAAATGGCCTTCCGCTCCTTTTCCGAGTCCAATATTCGGCGCAATAGAGCATCTGCAGTATCCGGATTGCGGTGAAGAAAATTATCGAGAGCAACCTTTAGAAAGTCGCCAATATAGTTTCGAATAGAGGCCGCACCGGGGCCCATATCTTTTGAACCGAGCTTAGTTTTTGTCTGCGATTCAAAAACTGGCTCCTCCACCTTTATGCTAACTGCGGCAACAATGGAGCTGCGCACGTCGGAGGCATCAAAATCTTTCTTATAAAACTCACGAATAGTTTTAACCAACACCTCGCGGAAAGCAGCAAGGTGGGTTCCCCCGTGCGATGTATTTTGCCCATTTACAAATGAGTAATACTCTTCACCATAACGACTTCCGTGGGTAATTGCAACTTCAATATCTTCGCCCTTGATATGAATAATTGGGTAAGCAACCTCTTCGGAAATATTTTCGTTCAGCAGGTCGACTAACCCGTTGGCCGAGAAGAATTTTTGTCCATTAAAAACAATGGTAAGACCTGTATTGAGGTAGGTATAGTTGCGGAGCATGGTTTCCAGAAACTCGCTCTGATAAGCATACACTCCAAAAACAGATTCGTCGGGAATGAATTCAACGAAAGTTCCATTTTTTTGGTTAGTAGTATCAAGAACTTTCTCTTCGGTAATAATTCCTGCCGAAAACTCAACACACTTAGCCTGGCCGTCGCGAAAAGCTTGAATTTTGAAGAACGACGAGAGAGCATTCACAGCCTTAATACCGACTCCATTCAAGCCCACCGACTTTTTAAAAGCCTTTGAGTCGTACTTAGCCCCAGTATTCATTTTCGAAGCCACATCCACCAGTTTGCCCAGCGGAACACCTCGTCCATAATCCCGAATAGTTATTGATTTCTCGGTTTGAGTAACATCAATAACTTTTCCATAACCCATCATGTGCTCGTCGATGGAGTTGTCGAATACCTCCTTAAATAGAACATAAATTCCATCGTCGGGAGCCGAGCCATCGCCCAATTTCCCAATGTACATTCCGGGTCGTCGGCGTATATGCTCTTGCCACTCGAGCGTCTTTATTGAATCTTCTGAATAGTTAGCAGTCATACAAATTAAATTGCTGTCACAAATATAAGCATAAACATGCGTTTACGACCAAACTGTTTATCAACAGTTTATAAACCGCAAGTTAACAACGTAGTGTAAACACACCGTCTAAGAATAGAGTTCCGGGCGCATCGGTTGATGCAGGGCAACAAACTCCTTCTGAAAGTGGGCAGCGACTTCATTGGTTGTCAAATGAGCCAAGGTGGCCTGCTCCACTACAGGAAGAATTCTAATGGTAAAATGTTGTCTGGCCTTTACTTTGTATCCATCACGTGGCAGTGCATCGGAGGTACCCTCCACCAACACTGGTAAGATAGCAACGTTTGCATCGCGAGCAATAACAAATGCGCCCTCCTTAAAACGAGTTATTCGCCCGTTTTTGCTACGAGTTCCCTCAGGAAAAATCATCATAGAAACACCCCCATTAAGAGTCTTAACGCACCTATCTATCATATGGCGAGCACTGGTAGCATTACCACGGGCAATCATAACATGCCTATTCAAAACAAGGTTCCATCCAATAAATGGAACCCGCATCAGTTCTGCCTTTGCCACCCAGCGAAAGTTTACCGGAATCCGATAAAGAAGAGCAATATCGAGAGCCGATTGATGATTTACCACCACAACGTAGGTTCGGCCCTTCTCAATGTTTTCCTCGCCAGTTATCGTAACGCTCCAATTGGGATTCCAATAGATATAGGAGAGCGCCCACCAAGCCGACAATCGTTGAGTGATCCTGAGCTTTTTGTCGAATGGGGCCGTCAATATCCACATAGGAACCATGATGAACATAAAAAAGACGAAGCAGTGCACTGCAACGAGCACCCAAATAAGAAATAGAACCGAAGATTTAAACATAGGAGAAAATTGAGATTGCAAGTTTACTACTTTTTGAAAAGAAACTATTACTATTGTGACGGAAGAAAGAAACAAACTCCGTAAGATTTGTAAACAACACTAAATTAGTTATTTTTGTAATATACAAACCCAAAAATCTATCAGTATGCGATTACTAGCCAAAATAATCCTCACCATTCTTGTCTCAACGCTAATTGGTGGAGGGATTTCGGCTCAAAATGGAGACATCCCCGATACCATTCTCATGCTAAACGGGAAAAAGTTGTTGGTGAATATTTCAGGGCTTACCTCCACCGAAATTAAGTATTTCCCCTTAGGCAAGACCAAACCGGAAATAGTAAAACGCAAGCAAGTTCAAACAATCATGTATAAATCAGGGCGAAGGGAAGTTATCAACAGGCCTGTTTTTATGATGATTGCAGAGGGTGATTGGCGTGCCATCACCATTACCGATAAGCCGGAAGACGTTGACGGATTATTCCCACGCGGAAAAGTGGAAGCTCGCTCACCAAAGAGCGTAAGGGATGCAAAAGCCGCCGAAAAAAATGCCGAAATTCGCGTAAAAAAGAAGGCAGCAAACTTTGGCGGAATAGTTATTCTCCTTACAAAAAAAGAGTTTAAAGGAGGTTATGGCGAAGTGCCCGTATGCATCATCGAAGGTGTTGCCTACGGTATTGAGCCAGCGGCAGAACAGCCCAAATAACTTCTACGTTAACTATAAAACAAGAATGGCCGCTAATGAATTAGCGGCCATTCTTGTTTTATGCATAGAGCTAGAACATCCCTTTCACAAACTCATCTACCAAAACATTGGAACAGTAATCACTAAGAACAATTGAACTCAACCGCTCTTTCACCGCTTCCTGCTCATGTGGACATCCTTTGAGCAAAAGTTCCAATTCAGTGATATCCGTCTTATTGAAAAAATCTCCGTAAATTTTAATGTCGCAGATCATACCTTTTTCCACGTTTAGGTGAAACTCAATATGCCCGCCTTCAGTTTTTATTCCACGTTGAAAATCGTACATAGGGGAATAGCCAAAATTCCACTCCCAGGTAGAGTATTTGTTATCCACCAGATTGTTTATGGATTGCAAGTCGTCGTGGGAATAGTCATAGCCAACAGCATCGGGATACATATCCCGGATATGATCCATAATTAAATCTCGAAACTCCAAGACTTTCAATGGCTGATGCAGATGATCGGATATATTGGTAACCCTCGAGCGAACCGATTTTACGGCCTTATCTCGATACTTTAATGGATTTATTTTTAAAGCCTCGCTAAGGTCGGCCATTTGAGAAGAGAAAAGCAACGTCCCATGGTGCAACACCCGTTTCTTATAAACGTGTTCCGCATTACCAGAAAATTTTTTTCCGTCAATGGTAAGGTCGTTTCGCCCTTCAAACTTGGCCTCAATGCCGAGTTTCAAAAGAACATCAAGAATTGGCTTTGTGAATTTTCGAAAATCGACCAAATTGCCATCGTCCCCATTCATGATAAAGGTAAAATTCAAATTACCTAAATCGTGAAAGACGGCACCACCACCCGAAAGTCGACGTACAACCTTTATTTCACTCTCCTTAATAAAATCGAGGTTTATTTCACCCAGTGTATTCTGGTGTTTTCCCACAATAACAGCGGGTTCATTCCGCCAAAGCATAAAAGCGTCTTGGCTGAAATTTCGCAGGACATACTCTTCGGCAGCAAGGTTGAAATAGGCGTTTGTGTTGGGGTGTTTAATGCAAAGCATACAATTCTGTTTGAAGTAATGTGGCACTAACATTCAATGCCGAGCACAAGTTCAGCCTAGTTTGAGCAACCCTTGAAGCAGGGTAGTTTGACAAGAACCATATAGCAGAGCAAACCCGAGGCTATACCAACGATTGCACCCCCAAGAATGTCACCGGGATAGTGCAAGCCTAAGTATATTCTGGAATAGGAAACAACTCCCGCCCATACCAAGATGGAAATTGTATACCACCTCTTCCGAAAGAGAAGCAGAGTATACATGGCAAATGCAAACGAGTTGGCCGCATGCGACGAAACAAAGCCGTATAAGCCACCCTTCTTCTCAAAAACTAAGTGTATTACCTGTGTGAATTCGGGATTATGGCTGGGCCGCAATCGACCTACGAGATCCTTAATAAGCCCAGAGGCAACCTGGTCGGCGATAGCAATGGATATGACTGCCATAACAAGAACCAGAAATCCATTCCGTCCAAATTTTTTGAAGAAGAAGTAGATGACGGTTGCATAAAGCGGTACAAATGTATACTTATGGCTAACAACAAACATAATCCAATCCAACAAAGGGCTATTGAGTCCATTCAGAAATAGGAATAGCGACTTGTCGAGTTCAATTAAATAGTTGAGCATAGATTACTTATTGAGTTCAGTCCAGAGCAGATCTTTCAGTTCCTTGAGGCCAACACTTGCAAGGGAGCTGATGAAGATATGCGGAATTTTGGGTAAATCAACAGCAATGGCCTCGGTAAGTTCAGCATCGAGCATGTCGCATTTTGAGATGGCGAGCACCCTGCGCTTATCAAGCAATTCGGGATTGAACATCTCCAACTCGTTAAGCAAAACTTCATACTCCTCTTTAATATTCTTGCTATCGGCAGGAATTAGGAATAGGAGCATAGAATTACGCTCAATGTGCCGCAAGAACCTTAATCCAAGACCCTTGCCTTCGTGCGCTCCCTCAATAATTCCCGGAATATCGGCAATGACGAACGATTTAAAATCGTGGTATTCAACAATACCTAGGTTAGGCTCAAGGGTAGTAAAAGCGTAGTCGGCAATTTTTGGTTTGGCGGAAGTTATAACCGACAACAAGGTAGACTTTCCCGCATTCGGGAAACCAACTAATCCAACGTCGGCAAGAATTTTGAGCTCCAAAACAATCCACTCTTCGGAACCCTCCTCACCCGGTTGCGAGAACCGCGGAGTTTGATTTACGGCAGTTCTGAAGTTCCAGTTACCTAGACCGCCGCGACCACCCTTCTTGAGGATTTTCACCTCATCGTGTTCGGTTATTTCACATAAGATCTCGCCTGTTTCGACGTTGCGCGCAATGGTTCCGAGCGGCACTTCAATGGTTACATCCTCCCCATCGGAGCCCGAGCTTCTGCAAGAACTCCCAGCGCCACCATCTTCGGCAAATACGTGCTTCTTATATTTCAAATGGATCAATGTCCATAGTTGAGAGTTTCCTTTAAGGTAAACATGGCCACCACGACCACCATCGCCGCCATCGGGGCCACCCTGAGCCACAAACTTCTCTCGGTGTAAGTGCGAAGAGCCCTTACCCCCATTGCCCGAGCGGCAATAAATCTTTACATAATCTACGAAGTTGGACGAAGCCATAGTTTTTATTGAATTAATATGGGTGATAATCCCTAGTCTACAAACCTGTAGAAAACTTAGTTTGAGATTCCACCACCGTTAATGCTGCAATTCACTTACTTTCTGTGCGCCTCTACCCCTACAGCAATTCTCTGAAAAATATCATCCATGCTGCCCATTCCATCAACTGGCACATGTTTTTTTTGTGCCTTGTAGAAATCGGCTACAATGGCTGTTTGCTTATTGTATACCTTTATTCTATTCGCAATTATCGACATATCTTTATCATCGGCACGCCCATCAATCTTGCTGCGATTTGCCAACCTGCTGGTGAGTTCAGCCTCGCTCACTTCCAACGAAAGCATCAAAGCAATTCCAGACCCCTTAGCCTTCAGCATAGCATCAAAACAGATTGCTTGATTTGTTGTTCGCGGAAATCCGTCAAAAACAAAACCGGCTACCTCGGTGTGCTTGTCCAGTAAGTTTTCAATTATCGTCAACACCATTTCGTCGGGCACCAAATTGCCATGGTCGATAAACTTCCTTGCCTCTTGGCCAATCGAAGTGTCTGCTTTTATAGCCGCCCTGAGCAATTCGCCGGTTGAAACATGCATGAGGTTGTATTTTTCAATTAACCTTGCCGATTGTGTTCCTTTACCAGCCCCAGGAGGGCCAAATAATACAATATTGAGCATCTTTAAAAGTGGAGTTAGGCAGTCAACTTATTTTTCAACTACCAGTTTGTAAACATCTTTTAGGTTTCGTCCAAGCTCATCGTAATCGAGCCCATAACCCACCACAAAATCGTTTGGAATTGACTTTCCTATGTAGTCAATTTTAATATGCTTGCCGTAACTTTCTGGTTTAAAGAAAAAAGTAGCCACACAAATACGCGAAGGCTCATGCGCTGAAATCAACGCATACAACTTTTCAAGTGTAATGCCGGTATCCACAATGTCTTCAACCACAACCACGCATTTTCCCTTTAGCGATGACGAAAGTCCTATCAACTCCGACACAGTTCCAGTTGTGGTGGTTCCTTGGTAGGAAGATAACTTTACGAAACTAACCTCGCAACTGAAATCGATATTCTTAACCAAGTCGGAGGTAAACATGAAAGAACCGTTGAGCACACTCAGGAAAACGACCTCATCCAAAGCAGAAAAATCACCGTTGATTTCATCAGCAACCTGCTTTACTATTGTCTGAATCTCATCGTGTGGGATGAAGACCTGAAATTCCTTATCGTGCAGCGTTACACGTTTCATAAGCGTGCATTTTTGATGGTTATCATTCAATAATGAAAATAAAAAAACATCCGGTCTTGTAAAACTAAAATAGCAACACATTGAATGTCAAGAAAAACACAAACAATATTTGCATTCGAGTCGAAGTCCGAAAGCGAAAAATACTATGTTGCGAAAGTATGAATATTTGTAGAATCTTCCCATACATAATTTTTAAAAGAGCAAAAGTGATCAAATTAACCTCTGGAGGCGAATAAAATCGACCACAAAGGAGATAATTGAGAGCAGTCAGAAACTCAGGAACAACTACTATTCAATTAATTGCCAAAGGATAACTCAACATATCAGAAAAAACATTACTTTTAAGGACGGGCTCGCAAAAAAACTCAGCAAGCCAGCAACGAACTATCTTCAGTAATGTTTTACCATAAGACGAACTGATGTTTACAACAAAAACAACTAAGCTGTCAGTCTCCCGAAATCGGGCTGGCAGTTTTTTTGTTTTTCTCTTCCTTAGCCTCACTGTTAACCAACTCAGTTTCGCCCAAGACGAAGCATCGCTTACCGATGCCGCATCCCACGGCAAAGGAGGATCTTCCGTGGCAACTCCTTCGGTGTGGAGTTCCTTTTCCAACCAAGGAGCCTTAGGCTATTACTCCCAGAAAGCCATTGCTATCCACCAGGAGAATCGTTTTATTATAAAAGAACTCAACGTCAACGGACTATCACTATCAATCCCAACAAAACCGGGAACCGTTGGTGTAGCATTTTCGCGTTACGGATATCAATTGTATAACGAAACCAAAGGCATTCTTTCCTTCGGAAGAAAATTATGGCCATCATTTTCGGCCGGAGTAGGTATTGCAATACACCGCCTCCACGTTGGGGAGGGCAATGGAAATGCAACCGCGACAACTGTTGAGGCTGGAATCCTTTACTCACCCGCCCCAAACTTAGCCGTGGGGGTGCATGCCTTCAACCCGACCATGGAAAAGATAGGTCATACACCGCAAAAAAGCCTATCGTCGGGAATCACGACTGGTGTCGACTATCGGCTACCGCAAGGAGTTCTAACCAGCATGAGCGCCACCCAGCGCAACAGTTACAAAACAGAAGTGAATTTAGGAATTGAGGCAAAGCTGGTTGAAATGCTAATGCTTCGTGCGGGCTACTCTTCGCAACCCAACAAACTTTCGTTTGGATTTGGGTATGTGTACCGCACGCTCACCATCGATCTGGCCATTACCACCAACAATCCGCTTGGAATTTCAGGTTATATCTCTGCAACTTACCACATTCAATAATTTTGGCCATGGCAAAAGTTATTGCGATGCTTCTGATTACACTCCTTCTTTCACTTAAGGCCATAGCCCAAGTGTCAGTGGACAGTTCCCGGGGGCGTCCATCCACTGTGGAAAATATGCTGGAGATGCTGGCAGAGCAAGAGAATCTTAGCGATGAAGCGCTTTCAGACCTTGCCGATAACCTGATCGCACTGCTCGAAGATCCCATAAACCTAAACGACACCACCCCTGAAAACCTGAGGAGGTTACCCCTTTCAGAGCTTCAGATTATGGCAGTAACCGAGTATATAAGAAACCATGGTCAGATGGTTACACCCTACGAGTTGCAATTGGTGCCCAGCTTTGATGAAACCTTGACAGAGCAGTTACTTCCTTTCATTAAAACAGTGCCCTTGGAGAGTGTAAGAGCGGCAAAGAGGGTATTCAAAAGTCGCGTGCTAACTCGATACAGAAGGGTGTTCGAGAAACAAAAGGGATACAGATCGGGAATTCAAAACGGCTATCTTGGCTCACCCGATGCCCTTTTGGTGAAAGCAAAGATTACTGCTTCGCGAAAGATCCAACTCGGTATCACAGCAGAGAAAGATGCAGGAGAAGAGTTCTTCAAAGGGAATAACGCCCAAGGCTTCGATTTTTATTCGGGATACCTTGCCTTGTCGAGAATAGGGGTAATAAAACAGTTGATTATAGGTGATTTCTCCGCCAACTTTGGGCAAGGGCTAACACTTTCGAGTGGCTATTCGCTTGGCAAGGCCTCGCTGATGGTATCACCTGAGAAGCATCGACCAACAGTGACTCCCTACTCGTCGACCGATGAGAATCGATTCTTCAGAGGAGTTGCAGCCACTTCCATAGATCGAAAGCTAACCCTTACAGCGTTTGCATCGAGAAAGCACATCGACGCCTCGGTGGATTCCGACTCCGTCGAATACGTCCAAGGAATAGAGTCGATTCAAGCCACCGGAAGCCATGCCACCAACACCGAAATGAAGAACAAGCATAGTGTAATGGAATCGGCAATAGGGTTTAATGCAAGTTACAGCAAAAACCAACTTCGAGTCGGGACTTCCTGTTTCGCATTGGCAATAAGCAAAGATTTCATTCAACCCACCAACCCCTATCAACTTCAAGATGCCGACCCTACGAATATTGTACGATTCGGTGCTGATTTTTTATACTATCGAAAACAGGCCACCTTCTTCGGCGAATTTGCGATGGATAAAAGGTTTGCGACAGCATCCATAACGGGTGTTTCGTTGCTACTCGCTCCGGCATTTAATGCTTCACTAATTGGTCGTCGCTACGAAAATAATTACCCTTACCGCTATGCAGGTGGATTTGGCGAAGGAAGCAAAACAAGCGGTGAGAAGGGAATATGTATTGCGCTGGAATTCACACCATACAAAAGATGGCGGGTAAGTGCATATGCCGATTTATTTGAGTTCACTTGGTTAAGATATCGAGTATCGGCCCCTTCCAGCGGCACGGAGCTATCGGCCACGGCGAATTACTCTCCATCCAAAACACTGGCACTACAGTTGGGCCTTAGCCAGAACAACAGACCATTCGATGTCACCCTAGACAATCTATCCCAATTGGAGCAAACAACAAGGACAAGAGCGAAAATACAACTAACCTTTGCACCAGCCGAAGCAGTAACGGCAAAGACTCGACTCGAGGCAACCCGGTTTGAGAGAGAAACTGCTCCAACCGAAAATGGCGTTGTTATACTTCAAGATATCACATGGCACAATGCAAGCAATCGCTTTTCGATATCAGGAAGAGTTGCCTTTTACCGAACCGACGGGTGGAACTCCAGAGTATACGCCTACGAGAACGATGTTTTATACTCCTTTACCGTGCCAGCATACTATCTTTCTGGTTCTCGCTACTACCTATTAACAAGCTATAGTTTAACCTCCGCATGTAAGATCTGGATAAAGTGGAGTAATACCCTTTTCTTCGGTAAAAACGAGGTCGGTTCAGGCCTTAGTGCGATTAATGGAAACTCAAAAAGCGACATCAAAGTCCAGCTGCTATTAAGGTTCTAGGAGTTTACCCTATTTTGACCAATCACACCTATCCTCACAGCAAAAGATTGACAAGGGTTAGTATTAGCCCTACCTTGCTGTGTAAATTCTTGGATAGAATATGAAAAACGTTTTATACGATTTCGACCCAAAAACTTCCCTTTTTGAGCATCACTTCCCAAAGGAGTCGATTTCGAATGAGATAAGCTATATTCTTTCCGTTTCGGAAATGCTAGAAGTTCTAGAATACAAGCACCCCAAGTTTTTTTTGATAGAGACTGACGGATATGATCTCACCACAACAACAAAGCTCTCCGCATGGATAACCAATCATGTACTTCCACAAATTGCGAGGCTGGGTATTCGGAAAATGGCCATAGTTACCGCTTCCATGAGCGAAATTAGCATGAGCGCAAAACCAATCCATATCTTTCCGTGGCTTAAAGTGGCCTCCTTTGCCTCCACCGAGAGCGCACGAAAGTGGCTTTTGGAGTCAGAAATCAGTTAATCGCAATTATTTCCCAATTCCATATTGAGCAATAGTTCTTTTTACTATATTAGTTCTCTTTTTCAACCAATAAAGAACCTTACTATGGATCAAATCACTCAACAAGAAAACGCCCCTGTGGCCGAAACCACCGGATTGCTCATTCCCGAATCGGCGATCCCCTATCTTAACTCAACCCGTAAGTGGACCCTCTTCTTTGCGGTTCTTGGGTTTATACTTATTGGTCTGCTTGGCCTTGGATTTATTGGTGTGCTTATAGCATCGGCTTTAAGCCCAATGGGTGGTATAATGGCGATTTTTGCCGTAATCTATGCAATCCTTATGGCTATCTATTTCTTCCCAGTTTTCTATCTGTTTAAATTTTCGAACGAAGCGAAGAAAGCTTTAGCTACGCGGGACGAAGAGTCCATCACAAAAAGTTTCCGTTATCTAAATCTACATTTCAAGATAACCGGTATCATTACTATTGTAATGCTTTCGCTATACATCATTATTATAATTGGAATAATGTCGTTCGGGATGTATTTCACTCAACTCTTCAACCCTATGGGCGGTTTCTAACCGTGAGTATTGGGACTGATCGAAAACAACCTCCAACCATATAAACTATTTGCGCTGCAAAGGAAAACCATTCGATGTTTTCTTTTGCAGCGCTTAAATTATAGGGAGGTATGGGAAAAGCGCAAAACACAAGCCATTGTTTTGCTCAATAGCAAATAACCGCACACATTCCCTAATGTTTTTTGGAGTAGTGAAATTACGTAAGTTGAGAATAAAAAGTGCATTGAAGAACAACAACGGGTTAGCCATAAAAAGAACATTCTCCTACCGCAGCGAGAAACTATTTAAACGCTAATCCTGATTGAAAACCTTACGTTCAGGCATATTCAATCAAAAAAACTACCTTGTAACCTTGTAATGGTTTAACTTTTTGCAATGAAAACGCTAAAGAAGGTAAAAAAGAGAGCGATTAAACTCCCCGGAAAGATTGAATACACGGGTTCGGAACCGATAAGAAAAGGGAAGATTCACCTTACGCAATTCTCGGGTGGGAAGGTTGAAGTAGATCATCAAGCCATAACACCCAACGAAATACATAATTATATAAAAGAAGGTTCCACCTGCTGGGTAAGCCTTGACTCCATTTCCGATGCAGAAGTTCTCCAAGAGTTGGGGAAGGCCATCAACATACACCCCTTGTTTGTGTCCGACATGGCCAACGCCGACCACCAACCCAAAATGCATATTGCGGAGAACTACATATTCCTTACGCTTAAAGGGCTACACTTTAACGGTAATGGGATAGAAACCGAGCACTTAAGTTTAATTCTTGGCAAAGGTTTTGTGGTGAGCATCAGCGAGAGGGAGAATCGATTCTTTGACCTGTTTAGAGAAACTTATCTCGGGGAAACCTCGCTGTGGAATTCGACCCCTGATCTTCTATTCTCGCTGTTGGTAGACTATATCGTTAACGGCTATTTTACACCCATCTCAAAAATTGAGGAGGAGATGGAGGACGCGGAAATAAATCTACTGGAGTATTCTGCGGATGTGTTCTCGGTAAAGATGCTCGACATTCGGAAAAATCTTTTAATTGCCCGAAAAATTATTTTTACGCTAAGGGATGAGCTAATCCCTATTCAAAGAACCGCCATTGCGCAACTCTTGCCAGCATCGGTTATGAACTTCGACAATGTGATTGACCACCTTAACCATCTGATACAATCCATTGAGAGCTATCGCGAAATAAATTCAGGGTTGGTGGAGCTTAGCTACGCTCAAACATCGAACCGAATGAACGAAACCATAACCACCCTAACCGTTATTTCCACCATTTTTATTCCGCTCACCTTTATTGTGGGGCTATATGGAATGAACTTTAGGTATATGCCGGAGCTGGAACAAAAATGGGGCTACCCAGCCATACTCGGGCTAATGATTATAATTGGGTTTGGCATGTATCTCTTCATGAAGAAGAAGGGTTTTCTGAAAAAATAAGCTCCAACAAGTGGAGCTTATCCCTTTAATACTTAATATCCCTTATGCGCACCTGAAGTGAAGAAACTCCACGATAGGTGTTTTCGGCAATGGAGTAACACGCATTGAAAGCCTTTCCCTTGCTTATATGGTCGTAGTGTATTCCTAACTGAAAACCAATAGCAGTAACGGGTTTGTACGGGTTATCCTCCTGAATAAGATCCAACTTAAGGTGCTCATGATCGGCACCCACAAGACGACCATCGCCATTATCCACTACATCGGAACTAATAAATACGGGTGACATATTCCCAGGCCCGAATGGCTGAAACTGCTTAAGAATGCGAAAAAACTTCTCGGTAATATCGGACAACTTTAACTCTGAATCGATCTCTACCATGGGAATCATCATACTATCGGTAATGGAGGCAGCTACAATAGACTCGAAACGCTCAATAAATGCTGGGACATTCTCCTCCTTCATGGTTAAGCCGGCTGCGTACATATGTCCACCGAAATTCTCCAACAAATCGCTACAGCCATCAATGGCTTGATACAAATCGAATCCCGGAACTGAGCGTGCGCTCCCGGTGGCAAATCCGTTGGAAGCGGTAAGCACAATGGTGGGACGGTAGTAGTAGTCGATAAGGCGAGAGGCAACAATACCCACGACCCCTTTGTGCCACGTAGGATTGAAGAGTACCGTGGACTTCTTCTTTTGAAGTTCAGGGCTCGATTGAATAATTTCAATAGCCTGAAGTGTATTCCCCCTATCAACCTCCTTACGATCGTTATTGCAGATATTAATGGCCTCGCCCATTTCGAAGGCATTAAGATCGCAATCGGCAAGAAGCAAATCAACAGCAGCCTTGCCCGACTCCATTCGGCCTGCGGCATTAATCCTTGGACCAATTTTAAACACAATATCATCTACGGCAATGGAATGACCTACCAATCCAGCCAATTTGATAATAGACAAAAGGCCTCTGCTTGGATTTTCATTCAAACGCTTAAGACCGAAGTGAGCGAGCACGCGATTTTCGCCGGTAAGGGGAACAATATCGGAGGCAATGCTCACGGCCACCATATCCAGAAGCGGTTCCAGCTCCGAAAAGGGAATCCCTTTGTACTGCGAATATGCCTGAGCCAGCTTAAAGCCAACGCCACAACCCGATAGTTCTTTGAATGGATAGTTACAATCGATACGTTTAGGATCGAGCACAGCAGCGGCATTCGGGATAGTATCGCCGGGCAAGTGATGGTCGCAAATGATAAAATCGACTCCATGCTCACGTGCATACGCTACCTTTTCCACTGCCTTTATTCCACAGTCGAGCGCCACAATAAGCGTAAAGCCATTGTCGGCGGCATAGGTTACCCCTTCAATTGAAACACCGTATCCTTCGGAGTAACGATTGGGGATATAGTAGGCAATTTTGTCGGTTAGCTTCGACAGAAAGGAATACATTAGGGCAACGGCAGTAGTGCCATCGACATCATAATCGCCGTAAACCAAAATCTTTTCACCCTTCTCAATTGCTTGCTCAATGCGCACAACTGCTTTATCCATATCCTTCATCAAGAAAGGATCGTAGAGAGAATCGAGTGTTGGACGAAAAAATGTTTTTGCTTGTTCGAAAGTTTTTACCCCTCGTTGAATTAAAAGATTTGCTAGGACCCGATCAATCCCTAAGGCATCGGATAATAGGGCAACTTCGGATGCATCGCTCTGCTCCTTTAAGACCCATCGCTTTTCCATATGTAGTTCTTATTTTTTCCATAGCCAAAATATTTGCCTAAAACAGTCACTGCTCCTACCCACAAATCTCCTCGGCAGGCCGTTTTAGAATTCATACGAAGTTATAACAAAAAAAAAGGATTGATTCCCTATCCCTCTAAAAGTTCACAATTAAATACCTTCAGCCACTCCTTTTGGAAGACCAAACGGGCTTCGTCCATGCTTACTTTTCGTTTAAGTTCAACTTCTAACGAAGTAACGCCCTTATTGATAAAACCGCAGGGATTGATGTAAGAAAAATACTTTAAATCGGTGTTTACATTGAAGGCCCACCCGTGCATGGTAATAAAACGGCTGGCACGAACACCAATAGCGCAAATCTTACGCTCGCGACCAGCAACTCCAACGTCGAGCCAGGCACCTGTAGCGCCATCGAGCCGAGAAGCAGCAATACCATAGTGAGCACAAACGTTTATGGCTACCTCTTCGAGCAGATGAACATAATCCTTCAAGCCAATATTTAGTGCTTCGAGATCGACGATTGGGTAGCCAACGAGCTGCTCAGGACCATGATAAGTAATATCGCCCCCACGGGACGTCTGATAGTAGGAAGCGTTTATCTTTGTGAGAAATTCCGGAGTGATGAGCATGTTGGTAGCATCGCCGCTTTTGCCGAGCGTATACACGTGTGGATGCTCACAGAAGAGTAAGTATCCACGAAAATCGCCAAGCGTTCCGGCTTGTTTCTGCTCAAGAACTTTTTGGAAGTATTGCTCCTGCACTTCAACGCCCTCGGCGTATGCAATAGTGCCTAAATTGCGATAGGTAACGAGTCCTCTCATATGCTTTAACTATTCTTGAAAAAATTCGGCAGCATGATAGCTCGAGCGAACGAGCGGCCCGCTTACCACCTGCTTTAATCCAATTTGCTCTCCGGCCTCCTTATACTTCTTGAACACATCGGGGTGAACATATTCTACAACGGGGAGATGAGTAAGCGTGGGCTGAAGGTATTGACCTATGGTGAAGATAACACAACCGGCAGCGTAGGCATCCTGCATAACCTCAACCACCTCCTCAAAGGTTTCGCCCAAGCCAACCATTACACCTGTTTTGGCAGCAAAGCCTCTGGCTGAAATATGCCGAAGTACATCTAAACTGAAACTATAGATGGCGCGACTACGGACTTGAGGAGTGATGCGCTTAATTGTCTCCAAGTTGTGGGCCACCACATCTGGCTTTGCAGTTAACACTACATCGATAAGATCAGTATCGGCACCAAAGTCAGGAATCAATACCTCCACTCTGGTTGCCGGGTTTACTCGCTTAATCTCCGAGATGCAGGCAGCCCAATGCGCAGCCCCACCATCGGGAAGGTCGTCGCGATCGACAGAGGTGATAACCACGTAGCGCAGCTTCATGAGCTTAACGCTCTCGGCAAGGTTCGCTGGCTCCTGAGGATCGAGCGGCAAGGGGCGACCGGTTTTTGTAGCACAGAACTTGCAGGAACGGGTACACACATCGCCACAAATCATAAAGGTTGCCGTGCCGGCACTCCAGCACTCGTGCAAGTTGGGACACTTTCCACTGGTGCAGATGGTCTCGAGCTTGTGCTCACGAACAATCTTGGTTACATCGGCAAAAGATTCGCCAAGGTTCAATTTTATCTTTAACCAGCTGGGTTTACGTTCTAAAGTCATAACAGCATCAATTTCGATGAGTAGCAAAGAAAGATAATTTTTTTGACTTTGGCTGGTGGACATTTGCTAAGCCCAGTGCCAATGGGGCAAGACAATTTGACGATTTGGGGATTTGATGATTTAATAATGGAAAAACAAAAGATAATATGACCATTAAAGAAACAGAGTAGAAATGGATTGTAGAAACGGAGTATCAAATTGCATATGCATGTGAATTATTGGCCGAAAAGGAATTTGCGACATACAAAAAATATCCAGAAAGTTGTAAATTACGGCAATGTATCATCCATGAGGGAAAATGCTGTATGGAAAAATTCCAAAACAAATACCGGATACCATCGGCCCGAGCAGCGTGGTGGGATTACGCTAACCCGGGGGCATACTTTATAACTATTTGCACGCACGATCGAAAACATCTGTTCGGGCAAATTTATTACGGCGAAATGTATCTATCGCCAATAGGGCAAATTGTGGATAGAGAATGGAACAAATCATTTGAAATACGCGCGGAACTTTTTTGCGACGTATGGATAATAATGCCGAACCACATCCACGCGATATTGCGAATTGAGCCTACCAATGGGGAAATCGCAAATCAGGTACAGACGCAAGGCCGTGTGGAAACGCACAGCCGTGCGTTCCTACACGGCGTGGCATATCGATCACCAAAATCGATATCATCATTTGTGGCGGGATTTAAATCGGCTGCAACGACGCGGATCAACCAATACCGAAATACGCCGAAACAACCGATTTGGCAAACGCGATTTCATGACCATATTATTAGAAACGACGCGGATTATAAGCGAATTGCAACCTACATTGAACAAAATCCATCGAAATGGATGGATGACAAATTCTTTCGGAATGGATAAATGGGGGGAACGGCGGGGCTATTGATGAATTGCAATGGGTGATTGGGCTCCTGCAACAAATATCAGATGAAAAATGGTGAGGAAAACTGACATTATAACTTTCGATTAGAAAAAAGGTAGGCTCTGTGTAGTTCCTAATTGCGCTCCCCTCCATATAAAAAATTGAAGGGTCACTCAAAACTAAGTCATTTCCACATCCGAAGAAACTAACGCAAGGCTCAAATTGCTATATTCGCAGGGTGCAAACCACAAATGCAATTTGTGCTTATGAAAATGGTAATTGCAGCAACCACTCTCCTAACCTTAGCGTCGGTGTATTCGGATTCCGATTTTATTAAGGAACAGAAGAAATACGAGCGGGTAAGAGTTGCCTATTCCCAAAAAGGGCAGCTCGTGAAAGACAACCTAAAGAAAGCAGGCATCGACGAGGCAAAGAGACAACAAGATACTGTGCCAATTAAAAACAGAGCAATGAGAACAATTAAAAGATGAAGGCGAAGAAGCAATGGGTTTTGATTATACTATTTATCATAGGGCTGGTTTTATCAGGAATCAATCCCCACGATTACTTTACCTGGGGGTTAGAGGTTTTTCCTGCGGTGATTGGATTAGGAGTTTTAATTGGCACGTTTAAATCGTTTCGGTTTACAACGCTTACCTATGTGCTCATACTAGTCCACTGCTATATCCTATTTATTGGTGGGCACTACACCTATGCCGAGGTTCCAATATTCGATTGGATTCAGGAAGCGTTTCACCAAAGCCGCAACAACTTTGATAAGGTGGGACATTTTGTCCAAGGATTTGTTCCTGCCCTAATCATCCGTGAGCTATTTGTCCGGCAACAAATTGTAAAGAAAGGGCCATGGCTATCGTTTCTTACTGTTTGCGTATGCATAACCATTAGTGTAGGCTACGAATTGCTGGAATGGTTTGTGGCGGTTGTGTCCGGCCAATCGTCCGAATCGTTTCTAGGAACACAAGGGTATGTGTGGGACACTCAGTCCGACATGCTTTACGCAGCGATTGGGGCCATTTGTATGATTATATTCCTATCCAAAATTCAGGACAGGCAAATAGATAAGATTAAACCGGCAGCCACACAGAATAGGGCATAGCGCTAGGTGGGTAGTAAGAAGACGACGGTACTAATGAAAAAATCCGCGAAGCAATGGAAACCGACAACCAGATATTTCACGAACCAAGAGCCTACGATTCCATTGATTTATGGAAGGATGTAACCCCCGAGCAATGGAATGATGCCGCTTGGCAAATGAAGCACTCCATTCGTAGCGTGGAGCAGTTGAAAAAGGTTATCAAGCTGAGCGCATTTCAGGCAAGCGAAATTGAGCGAACATTAGCCGCGCTTCGAAGCCAAGGAAAAGAACCGCTGCGGATAACGCCCTACTACGCCACCCTGATGGATTCAGATCCGTTTCATCCCATTATGCCGATGGGTGAGAAACCAAAGAAGCGGCTCGATCCCATCTTTTGGCAAAGCGTACCCACCCCAGCCAACCTCCTATTCCCCGATACCGGTGTGGAAGGAGCCATGGCCGAAGGGTCCCGCAGCTACGGAGCAGCGTACCAACGCTATCCCAACAGGCTGGCCCTATTCGTAGCCGAGAATACCAGCTGCGCCTCATACTGCGTGCATTGCCAACGGGCAAAATCGCTGGACGGCAGCGTGGATGTGAGCCGCACAGAAGTAGACAAGGGATTGTTCTACATTGGGAGCAACCGCAACATTAACGAGGTGCTGGTTACCGGCGGCGATGCGCTTATGATAAGCCGAAGCCGACTGCAATATATACTGGAAGAGCTGAGCCGAATACCCCACCTCCGAGCCATACGTATAGCCACCAGAGTTCCGGTGGTGTTGCCCATGGCCATCACCGACGAACTGCTCGACCTTATTGAGATATCGGCCAACCGCTACAACAACGGAGCCGAAAAGTATGTGTATTTTATGACACACATAAACCATTACCACGAAATAACGAAGGACTTGGCCGTTGCCGTAAAAAAGATCCGAAAGCACGGCTTCACCATTCGCAACCAAACCGTGCTCCTTAACCATGTGAACGACTACTACAAAACCCTGGCCGAAACTTTTCGGCGAATGTTTTGGATTGGCATTCACCCCTACTACCTATTGCAGTGCCATAAAGAAAGAGGCATTGTGCATTTCATCACGCCCGTTCAGGTGGGAAAGATTTACATGAAGCACCTCCAGGGATGGATATCGGGGGTAACCATGCCCCGATACGCGGCCAACGTGGAGGGAGGAGGAGGCAAGGTGCTGCTAATGCCATCGGGGCACGACACGTTCAATGTTGGATCAAACAATGAAGACCAAATCTCCGAGAGCTATGCAACCGTCACCACATGGGACGGCAAGGAGCTGTTTAACTACGAAGCCCTAGGGAGAGCAACCCGCGAGGAGTTCGAGGCCGCGGTAAAAGTAATGGACGAATTTATTGGACGAAAAGGAGTTTTTCTCCCCAAGGTGATCTTGGTGGACCAGGATGGAAAACACATAGAAACCACCAACCGATTGAAACTACCCATTATTGAGAAACTGAAGAAGTCGGCACTGCTGGGATATGATCTTTTCGACAACGAGATGCCGATAACCAACCCCGCCGAGATCACGAATAGGCTGGACGAACAGTTCCGTAACTCGAAATACAGCAAACAGCAATAGACAACAGCGAATAATTCGAGTTAGTGTGATTAGGATGCAAGACTAGTATATTGGAAGTATTCTCGATAGATTAATTCCAAAAAACTAATCCTAACCGTCCTACCCCAATATCTCATCCACGATACCCCTAAAGAGATTTACGCCAGGGTCGATGATGTCGTCGGGGAAGTCGTAGTTAGGGCTGTGTAGGTCGGCGTGATCCACGCCGGATCCAAGGCCAAATATGGCTGCCTTGCATGCTAGCGTGAAGTGCGAAAAATCCTCCGACCAACGGTTGGGCTCCGTGAGCATTACTTTTTCCAACCCATGCTTTGCGGCAGCCACTTCGACGTGGGCAATGGCTTCGGCATTGTTTATGGCGGCAGGAAAATCATCGGTATAGGAAATCTCCACCTCAAGGCCTTGCTCCTGAGCAACCCGCTGCACGAGCTCCTCCGAGAACTTTGAAAGCAATTTCATGTCCTCGTTCTTTATGGCACGAAGCGTTGCCCCCACCTCGGCATATCCAGGCGTAGTTCCAAAGGCAACCTCACCCAGCTTGGTATAGATAACGGTAAGCAATACATAGTCATGAAACAATCCCACTGACTTTGAGAGCTGCACCAACCCTTCGATGGTGCGCGCTACCGCTAATGCAGGGCTTAAGCCCTTTTCGGGTTCGGCCGCGTGCGACGATTTTCCATATAGCTTTACAACCAAACCCTTTGAAGCCACAGCAAAGGTTCCCGGATTAATAAGAACGGCACCTTTGGGAAACCGAGGCATGTTGTGTATGGCAAAAGCATATTCTGGTTTAAAACCACGCATGGTAATATCCTTAAGGGCACGATAAGCACCTTCGCCTGTCTCTTCCGCTGGCTGAAAGAGCAAGAGAGCACGACCCTTTGTAGGTCGCTTGTGAGCAAGTGAAACGGCCAAGCCAGAGAGAATAGCCATGTGCCCATCGTGTCCGCACATATGGCCTATGCCCTTCTTGGTAGAGGCGTAGCTAACCTTGTTGTTCTCCTCAATAGCAAGCGCATCCATGTCGGCTCTAAAGAGAACATCGGGACCGGGCTCAGCGCCACGGTATACGGCCAGAATTCCCTCTCCACCTACGCCAGAAATAAGTTCATCGGGTTTATGGCGACTCAGGAAAAACTTCAACCGCAAAGCCGTGTCGGCCTCCTTATTCGAAAGTTCCGGATTTTTGTGTAGTTCGTGGCGCAACCGTTTCAACTCATCCATGACACACCGTTTTTCTTTCAAAAGTAATGAATATTGAATAGGTAAGGAATGTAGTAAGGTTAAAAATGGTGAAAAGGTTTAGTTTTTCAACCAATTAGGAAGCAGAAGCATCGATAGCCGAAACGCCTTCAGCCATCTACGCCTTGGACCAACGTGCGAATAACTTCACCGAAGTTCGAAAGGCTGCCCTAGCGGTAAATAAGATTTTGATATATTTGCATGCTAAATAAATAGAACAATGAGTAATTTAGAGCTAAGCGAACAGGAGATTATCCGACGTAACTCGTTAGACGAACTTCGCAAGCTGGGGATTGACCCCTATCCGGCGCAAGCCTATCCGGTGAATAAAAGCACCGTGGACATTATCGACAACTTCGATGCACTAAGTGGTTCGGGCGAAGAAGTTTGCGTAGCAGGTCGTATCATGACCCGCAGAATCATGGGAAATGCCTCTTTCTTCGAGATACAAGACGAGAAGGGGAAAATCCAGATATACCTTAAACGTGACGACATTTGCCCCGGCGAGGACAAAACTCTATACAACACGGTTTTTAAACGATTACTCGACAATGGCGACATTGTAGGTGTAAAGGGGTTTGTTTTTCGCACCAATATGGGCGAGATATCAATCCACGTAAGGGAATTTACGATCCTTTCGAAATCACTCAGGCCTTTGCCCACCGTTAAGGAGAAGGATGGGCAACTATTCGATGCATTCACCGATCCCGAGCAACGGTATCGTATGCGCTACGTGGACCTAATTGTAAACCCTCAGGTTAGAGAAGTCTTCATTCAGCGGGCAAAGATCATCAGCACCATGCGGGAATTCTTCAACGCCAAGGGCTATCTTGAGGTGGAAACCCCAATTCTCCAACCCATACCTGGAGGTGCTGCTGCAAGGCCATTCATTACCCATCACAACGCACTGGACATGCCACTTTACCTTCGCGTGGCCAACGAGCTTTACCTCAAACGCCTTATTGTGGGTGGATTTGAGGGCGTTTACGAATTTTCCAAAGATTTCCGCAACGAGGGAATGGATCGTACCCACAACCCCGAGTTTACGGTAATGGAGATATACGTCGCCCATAAAGATTACTTCTGGATGATGGAGTTCACCGAACAGATGCTTGAGCGCGTTGCCATGGCCCTGCACGGAACTACCGTGGTTCAGGTTGGCGATAAGACCATCGACTTCAAAGCGCCCTTCCGCCGCATAACCATGCTCGATGCCATCAAGGAATACACCGGAGTGGATATCTCGGCTATGGATGAGGCTGGAATCAGGAAGGTATGCAACGATCTTGGGCTTGATGCCGACGAGACTATGGGCAAAGCCAAGCTCATTGATACCATCTTCGGAGAGAAGTGCGAGGGCAACTTTATCCAGCCCACCTTTATTACCGACTACCCCATTGAGATGTCGCCACTTTGTAAGCGCCACCGTAGCAACCCTGAACTCACCGAAAGGTTCGAACTCATGGTTAACGGCAAGGAGCTCTGCAATGCCTACTCGGAACTCAACGACCCTATCGACCAGCTGGAACGATTCCAAGACCAGATGCAACTCTCCGAAAAGGGCGACGACGAAGCCATGTTCATCGATATGGACTTTGTGCGGGCACTGGAATACGGAATGCCAACCTGTTCAGGAATGGGTATTGGCATCGATCGCTTAACGATGTTTATGACCAACCAAGCCTCTATCCAAGACGTTCTCTTCTTTCCTCAAATGAGGCCCGAGAAGAAGGTAACAAAGGATGAGCCTGCCGACTATATTGCCATTGGTATCCCCGAAGAGTGGGTAGCTGTTATTCAGAAGATGGGGTTTGTAACCGTTGATTCGGTAAAAAAGGCGGTACCAAGTAAGCTGTTCAACGACCTATGTGGCTCCAACAAGAAGAATAAGCTGGGACTGCAAAACCCCACCATGGATCAGGTTAAAAAATGGGTTGAATAGGGACGACATAAATAAAGCGATGAGATTTTCCTTCAAAGTGAGATTAACCGCTTTGTCCTGATATTGATTATAAGGAAGTAGAGTAATAAAAAGGCACCCAAAGCGGTGCCTTTTTTTGTTTCCCAAAGACAAAGGAGATATTCAGCAAATATGTATATTTAGCTGTTTTAGAATGAGAAGATACCCTCTTTAAAATTCCATCTCCATGAATTTAGTCTCCCTAGTAAACAATATCACACTGCTTATATCCATTAGCATTGTGTATAGTTTTATATCGCGCCGATGGAATTCCCACACCTCTTACCATCGGATACTTACTGGGCTACTCTTTGGACTAACTGCCATAATCGGCATGCTTACCCCAGCACAAGCTATTCCTGGGATAATCTTTGATGGCCGCACCATTATATTGGCAGTAACCGGGCTATTTACAGGCGGACTGGCAACAATTATTGCAATGGTTATAGCCATGGCTTACCGAATTTCCATTGGTGGTCCAGGAATTTATATGGGAGTGTCCACAATAATTACCTCGGGCGGAATAGGTCTTTTCTTTGCATATCTGCGGCAACGAAAAATCATTCAGTACAATTGGGTTACGCTTTTGTCTGCAGGCATAGTGGTTCACATAGCCATGTTTCTATGCACACTCTTACTTCCCACATCCATTCGTTACGAAATCACAAAAGGATTAATTATTCCTTTAACCACCATCTACCCAATCGGTGTATTATTGGTGGGAAACCTTTTCCTTAACCAGGAACAACGCATCAAATCAGAACAAGATTTAGTTTCCAGTCAGAATAGTTATGAAAATCTTGTGGAAAACGTCAAGTCGGTAATTATTAAACTTAACAAGGAAGCCCAAGTAATATTCATCAACAACCACGGCATCGAAATTTTTGGTTTCGAAACCAACGAACTTATGGATAAGATGCCACTGGATACTTTCATCGAGAAAGAGGACCCGGCAGCCAAATACTTTTCGCCGCTGGGATGCAGCCTCATCCAAGTTCATGAATCGATAACCGTGGAGGGCGTAAGCCACACAAAAAGCGGAGATAAACTTTTCCTGATCTGGACATTCACAGCATATACCACCGACGACGGCACGGATGAAATCCTATGCATAGGAAACAACGTTACCAGTTTAAAAGGGATTCAGAATGCACTCCGGGAGAGTAAGCAGATTCTCAAAAACATAATGGACAATACAAAAGACTTCATTTGCCAAATCGACAATGAGGGAAATCACTTATTTGTAAACCGATCCTATACCACCGGGCTGGGATACGCACCAGATGACCTCATTGGAAAACCAATCATTGATTTTGTCCACCCTGAAGATAGAGCTATCGTGATAGATTCCTTTAAATCGGTACTAATGAAGAAGGATAACTATTTGTTAACCTTTCGCTTTAGGAATGCAAATGGAGAATATACTTGGATAGAGTCGATTGCAACAACAACATACGACAGCGATGGGAATGTTACAGGGGCGGTAGCCAGCTCGCGCGATATTGCCGAACGAATGGAACAACAAAAGGCACTTGAATATAGCGAATTGCGATACAAAGCCCTTCTATTTGCTATACCCGATATATTGTTCGTTCAATCCATGGATGGATTTTATCTCGATGTACATTGCAGCGATCCATCTAAGCTGCTGCTCCCCACTGAAGAGTTTTTAGGAAAGCACTATTCTGATGTATTACCCCAATATATCATCGAGAAATTTGAAGAGAAATTCGAACTCATCAAAAAGAAAAGTCAAGTTGAACTCTTTGAATATTCAACAGAACACAATAGCAGTGTTCTCTACTTTGTGGCACGCATTGCCCCTTTTGGGAAAGACAAATTCATCACTATAATCAGGGATATTACCGATCGTAAGACAGCCGAGACGCAGGTAAAAATAGAGGAAGAGAAATATCGACTCCTTGCAGAGAACAGTAGCGACGTGATTTGGAGAATGGATGCAGCCACTCAAAAGATCACCTACGTAAGCCCCAGTGTTTTTAAACTCAGAGGATACACTCCCGAAGAGGCGATGGCTCAAACGCTCGAGGAATCGATGGACAAAGAATCATTCCAGCAAATTCAAAGTGAATTGCCCGGGCGGATACACGATTTCATTACAGGAAAAGAGGGGGCAAGAACGAGTATCACACAAATACAACAATCATGCAAAGATGGAAGCTGGAAATGGGTGGAGATTGCAACCAACATAGTGACCAACGAAAAAGGTGAGATATCCGAAATAATAGGAGTGTCGCGCGACATTACCCTCCGCAAAAAAGATCAATTCGAACTACTTGAAAACGAACAACAATTAAAACAACAGAACGAGGAGTACTTGTCCATTAACGAAGAGTTAAATGAGAGTAACACAACCATTCAAGCAATAAACGAGGAATTGACCCTTGCAAAAGAAAAGGCAGAGGAGAGCGACCGCCTAAAGTCTGCTTTCTTGGCAAATATGTCGCATGAGATACGAACCCCAATGAATGGAATTCTTGGGTTTGCCGATCTCTTAAGGCGGCCAAACCTATCCTCCGAAAAATCTGCCAAATATATCGACATCATCAATACCAACGGGCATCAACTGCTTTCCATTATTAACGACATTATCGACATATCAAAGATTGAGGCCAAGCTGATTCATGTAGAGCAGCATCCTGTGAACATAGGCGATCTTACAAACGCACTAAACGACCAATTCAAACCCTTGGCAAAAGCAAAAGGCATATCGTTTGATGCTGTCAACCAATTTAACACAACAACCGTGGTACTGACGGATGAGGTCAAACTCAAACAAATCATCTTCAACCTTATTGGCAATGCCCTAAAATTCACCCACAGCGGAAACATCAAGGTGTCGGTAATAAAAGCAGACGCTAACCTACTATTCAGCATAAAGGACACAGGAATTGGAATACCAAAATCGCACCACGAGCTAATCTTTGAGCGATTCAGACAGGTAGAGACAACCATTACACAGCAATATGGAGGAACAGGATTGGGGCTTAGTATCTCACGTTCCCTCGTAGAGCTGCTAGGCGGCAACATTTGGCTTGAATCCAAAGAAGGCGAAGGATCTAACTTTATCTTCTCCATTCCCTGCATCGAAATTGAGGATTTGAATACCAAAATCGCGCCTCAAAAAGATTATGAAAACATCAACCTCTCCGGGAAAATCATCCTCATTGCCGAGGACGAAGAGAACAACTTTCTTTACCTCCAAGAGATTCTACAGCCAACAGAGGTAACCGTAATTCGTGCAAAGAATGGTGAAGAGGCAGTTCGTCTTGCCCAAACTAAACCAACGCCAAACCTAATTCTTATGGACATTAAGATGCCTATTCTCGATGGATTTGAGGCAACGATGAAGATACGATCAACAAATGCAAGCATTCCAATAATTGCTCAAACAGCCTACGCAACCCCTTCCGACAGAAATAAAGCAATTAATGCTGGGTGTAACGGGTTTCTCGCGAAACCTATTTCGAGTCAACTGCTGCTGCAAATCGTATGCGATTACATTTGTTAATATGCTCAGAATTGGAAGGAAATGGTGTAGGAAAATAGATGGACGAGATGGTGCAGCGGTAGCGATGCCACAAACATTAAAACCGCTATCTTAGCAAAAACATTTTAGGGCATGAACTATCTTTCTATCGATCTCGAGATGTCCGGCACCGAGCCGGGCTGGCACGAAATAATCCAAATTGGAGCAGTGCTATACAACGAAAACTGGGTCGAGTTGGACCGCTACATCTCCAATGTTTACCCCGAAAACGAGGAGAGTTACTCCCAATCATCGTTCGAAGTACACGGCCTCTCGCTAGCCGACCTCGACGACGCCCCCATGCTGAACGAGGTACTTCCCGATTTTGAAGCATGGATACTAAAGACCCTAAATGTCCCAGTAAACAAAGGCAACCAGAACATCGCAACCAATGCGCTACGCAGCGTGGCCATATGTGGGCAGAGCGTAATCTACGACATTAACTTTATGCGATTTGCCTACCGACAGGAAAAGCTGCAATGGCCCTTCTCCAACCAAACCATCGACCTCAACAACCTAGCCTTTTACCTATTTGCAATCCTCAAAGAGAATGGCGTAGCCATACCAAAAGGACTTAGCCTAACTGCAATAGCCGATTTCTTCCATCTCGAACGTGAGGGCGAAAGCCATAATGCACTGGAAGATGCCGTAATCACAGGAGAGTGCCTAAAGCGCGTAATGGAATACACCAAGCAACTTTCGCTGAAAAAGTAAAACCAATAGATATCCGCCTCTCTCCTTCGATAATATGGCATTACAATCGACCATAATTGAAGAGGAATCTAGCATACCGTATTGGGGGGAAAACGATGACCGTTGCTTTGTATTCTAACTCACAACTTTGTTCTTCAAAGGCCACCGTTACCTCCCCTTATTAAACGAAAGCACCACTTCAGGTTGTCGATCTTCCCCCTAAAGACTATTGCCCATTGCCTCTTTCCCCCTAAATCCATGTCGACCTATGGGAAACCATTACATTTTTTAATAACTTTGCCGTTTCACAAATTTGCGCTAATCATGCTAAATTATTCAAGAACAGGATTACTAGCAATAGTTCTGAGTTTAGCCATTATGACAGGATGTTCATCTTCTCGAGCAGTAAACGGAGGAAAACCCGTTGGCGCGAGCAAGTGCAACTGTGCAAAAATGAAACACATGAAGAAGCAAAACTCATTCCTTTACCGGAAATAACAAAAAAAGATCATGGTCGTATAGAGGAGCACATTGCCACTCTATTTTGTCCAACAAAATATTGAAACATGGGAAAAACAATTGATTTTCAACTTGACGAGACAGCAAAAGTTGCAGTATTTGGTGGTGGCAGTTGGGCCACAGCAATTGTAAAAATACTGCTAAACAATGTTGAAAAAATTGGTTGGTACGTACGCGACCCGGAAGTGGTAGAATCCCTAAGGACGGATGGCCGTAACCCCAAATACTTGAGCGCCGTAAAGTTCGACAAGACTAAGCTAATTCTTTCTAGCGATATCAACGAGATTGCTAAGAACGCTGACATTATTGTCTTTGCCATTCCTTCGGCATTCCTAAAAGATAGCCTACAGGACTTAACCGTGAACTTAGAGGGAAAATTTATCATCTCCGCCATTAAAGGGATTATCCCCGACGACAACCAAACGGTGGCAGAATATTTCCACGAGCACCATCAAATCCCCTTCGATTTTATTGGTATAGTTACCGGCCCTTGCCACGCAGAAGAAGCCGCGCAAGAACGCCTCTCTTACCTTACCATTGCCTGCAAGAATCGCGAAAATGCAGCCGCCATTGCCGAGAAGTTCAACTGCTCGTTTATCAACACCATTACCAGTACCGACATTTACGGCACAGAATATTCTGCCGTGCTTAAGAATATTTACGCCATTGCAGCTGGAATATGCCACGGTGTTGGCTATGGCGATAACTTTCAAGCAGTACTTATCTCCAACGCCCAGCGCGAGATAAAACGATTCCTCGACCAAACATACCCATCGAAGCGCAATATCGACTCCTCGGCCTACCTCGGCGATTTGCTCGTTACCTCCTACTCTCACTTTAGCCGCAACAGAAACTTCGGCATGATGATTGGCAGAGGCTACTCCGTTAAAGCCGCTCAACTCGAAATGAGCATGGTAGCCGAAGGCTACTACTCTACTTCATGTATTAAAGAAATCAATAAAAAGTATAATGTAAAGCTGCCAATCGTGGATGCCGTATACAATATCCTTTACGAAGGAATTGCACCTGCCATTGAAATTAAGCTTCTCACCGAGAAACTAAAGTAAGCTCTAAACTGTTTATCTTTAAAAAGAAATTCATTATGAATAACCTTAAGCTAAATCTCGAAGGAGTTTACCCCTTCGTGTCCAAAGAGAAGGTGTTTGCCTTCAAAGCAAAGGTTGAAGAGAGCCAACGACTCCTTCACAGCAAAACAGGTAAAGGAAACGATTTTCTGGGCTGGCTACACCTCCCCTCATCCATTACCACCGAGCAGCTCAACAACATTAAGGCCACTGCCGAATCGCTATCGCAAGCTACCGAAGTGGTTGTGGTAATTGGCATTGGCGGTTCTTACCTAGGATCCAAAGCAGTTATCGACGCGCTATCGAATAGCTTTAGCCAACTCCTAGACAATGGCGCTCACCCCCACATTGTATATGCCGGGCAAAACATTGGCGAAGACTACCACTACGAGCTACTCCAACTACTCGAAAAGAAATCGGGTGCAGCAATTGTAATCAGCAAATCGGGAACAACTACCGAACCTGCTCTTGCGTTCCGCTTAATTAAGAACCATCTCGAAGCAAAATACTGTAAGCTGGTTGCCAAAAACCGCATTGTAGCCATTACCGACGAAAGCAAAGGCGCCTTGCGCACCTTGGCCACTCAGGAAGGCTACACAACCTACGTAATTCCCGACGATGTGGGTGGTCGCTACAGCGTGCTTACCCCCGTTGGATTGCTACCCATTGCTGTTGCTGGGTTCGACATTCACGAGCTGGTTCGCGGAGCACAGGATATGGAAAAATTCCTCATGGATGCTCCTTTCGAGGAAAACCCTGCCATGCAGTATGCTGCCGTGCGCAACGCACTTTATAGCAACGGAAAAAAGATGGAGATTTTGGCCAACTTCGAACCAAAGCTGCACTTCATGACCGAATGGTGGAAACAACTCTATGGCGAAAGCGAAGGCAAAGAGAACAAGGGCATCTTTACTGCCGGCGTCGACTTTACCACCGACCTGCACTCCATGGGCCAATACATCCAAGAGGGTGAGCGCTTCTTCTTCGAAACAGTATTGAGCATTGCTAAAACAAAACACCAGTTGGTTGTGCCTACCGATAAGGATAACCTCGACCAGCTCAACTTTATTGCCGGCAAGCGTATCGACCAGATTAACAAAATGGCCGAACTGGGTACCAAGATTGCCCACATTGATGGCAACGTTCCCAATATTCACATCGAGATACCAGAGCTTACAGAGTATAACCTCGGTGCCCTGATCTATTTCTTCGAAAAGGCATGTGCCCTAAGCGGATACACGCTCGACGTAAACCCATTCGATCAACCCGGCGTGGAGGCTTACAAGAAGAACATGTTTGCCCTACTCAACAAGAAAGGATTCGAAAAGGAAGGCGATGTGCTCCGTAAGCGGTTAGGAATTTAAGTTTACACCTTGATATATAAAAAAGCCACCTGTGATAGGGTGGCTTTTTTATATTTGTGTAAGAATATACCTATTCCGCAACAAAAGTCATCCCATAAAAAGGAGAAAGCCACGAGTTATACAATGGTAACGGATGGATAAACCTCCTTTACGAAGCGGCAGAAATGACCAAAGCTACCACGCTTAACAAAGGGATAGAGCGAGAGATGAAAAACCTTACCCTCAGCAGAAACCTGCATAATCGTAGTGGTTCGCAACGCGATTATGAGCATATATACGCCAAGAACCAACGGTAGAAAGGGAATGAGTAACCGCTCAACAAAAATCAATCCTGGTAAACCATTGGTTAGTTCGCCCCAGAGCCAAAACATATCTAAGCCTACAAAAGCAAGTAACAAAAGCGCGATAAGTAATACAAGCATCCACTGCTTAAGTTCCTTGCCCTTCTTAATTACCATAAAGTCCACCTTAGTAAAATCGAGAGTTTTGTAGCTATAGCCGCTGCGAAGTAAGTGTATGCCGCTGCCCGAAACGCCAAATTGATCGCACTCATAGGGATATCTTCCGCTCATAATGGACAAATTCAAAGGATTTATCGCAACAATTAAGGCGATGATGACACAAAGATAGCGATATAATAATGCGGTTTAAATTGTGGCAATCCCGAAGGGATTGAACTTGCACCGAGCATAGCTAGTTCGCCACAGGCAATAACCACAAAATGATTGAATGTAATAATCAAACGTTATTCAACCTTTTCAAGGCTTGAGTTTACAACCATTCAATAGCACTTCATGGTTCGCGCTAATTAAAAAAGAGCCACCCGGTGATAGATGGCTCCTTAATACGCAAGATATAAATTCAACAGACCTTACTTCTCTTCTTCATAATAGCCCACTGTTTCGAGTAATTGTACCGAGTAGTTATAAATATCATCAAGCGAACTAATCTCATATTTTGTCTCCTTCTTATCCCGATCGAAAAGACCTATATGCTTTTTATTCTGTCCATTTAACCAGAGTCTGCATATTGGCTTTCGGTTATTATCATCTAAAATCACGCTAAAGTAAGATTGAGAGTCCCGGTAAGACAATCTTGAGGATGCAGTCTTTATTCGTAAAATACTTTTCACAATATAGAATCCATTCAACTCCTCCTCCGTAGTGATTACCTTACTCTCATCCGTTTCAACCAAAGCAACATCTTGAATACTGTCGTTTTGCACCTGTTTTGTTTGATTAATTGCGCTCATCAGCCGATCGCTAACAATATCATTGAATGTTTGCTCGATGGTACGCTTGACGATACCAGTAAACTGTAGCATAACTTTTTCTGTCGCTTTACCATCATAAACACGACTAACGAAAAACTTAACAAATTCCGGGGTTGGAACGGAGATCTCATCCATAAGAACACCTCTAATGGCATTGGCATATTTCAACTCGCTAGCCGTAGTAAGAATAGTATTAACATCAAAACCACTCTTATGAAACTTGGCCAATTCCTTTATTTGCTGCTCTTTGATATTCGTAATATCGAAACTCAGAAAAGGCTTTTCGTCCATCTTATTCGCATTATCGATATCGGCATAGAAATTATATTGCACACCATTTGTTAAAACAGCAAATCGAGCATTGGTTAGATGGAAATATTTATGGACTTGGGTGTAATGCTTGTCTAAATTTTCGCCATGATTCTTACACTCTATAACCAAAACTGGTACATTATCATTTAAAATGGCGTAATCAATTTTTTCAATGTTTTTCGCACCATAGTCAGTAACAAATTCGGGAACAACCTCCAATGGGTTGAACAAATCATAACCAAGAATTTGAATAAAAGGCATTACGAATGCACTTTTCGTAGCTTCTTCCGTTAAAACTTGGGATCTTAATTTTGAAACTTTTTCTCCCAGCTGCTTTATTTGTTCCTTGAATTCCATAACTATAATTTTTTTAAGGTTAGCAATAACAAATCAATACCTTTAAAGTGAAACTTAATCCCTATAAACTTATTTAAAAAACCAATAACAACCAATTTTATGACTATCAATTATTTATTGCGTATTGCATAGGCTTGGATTGAATGGAAAATGTAATGAATTTGATAGTTACGCCACAATTAAACGAGATATAAAGTAGCCATACACCCAGTATATATGTTGCTAAACATATTTACACAAAACCCAAGTATTTTCGTCCTATTCGGAGCATACACCTGTAATAATCAAGAGGAGGGTATTGTTTTTTGTTGTCGGAATGTTGTAAATTGGTGATATGTTTCACTACAAACCTTTACATTATGAAAAGTCAGATTAATGTCACAGTTGAACGTGCAGCCATTGACCAGGCAAAAGTTAGAATTAGAAGCGTTCGTGAGTTAATTCCAACCCCAGTGGTGCTCACACCCGATGAAATAAGGGGAATGGCAAAGTATGGTCCAAAGTCGAAAGCATTTGTAGGCCGAGCGCAAGAATATGCCTCCAATTCAGCCTTCTCGCTATCGCTCATAAATGTAGAAGAATTCACCAACGACATTACAATAGCCGAAACATACAACGAGATAGAGGCTGAGCTAGACCTCCTTGCCGTAGACGTGCGCAGCATGGCCATACTTGCAGGCAGCGAAGCCTATAGCCATGCATTACTGCTTTACAAAAGTTTGCAAATCCTCTCGCAGCAAAATGTACCGGGTGCTAAAGCGGCATACGAAGATTTGCGTTCACTATATCCAGGTTACGGCCGCCCCAAGAACGATCCCAACAAATAAACCTAGACTATCGCCGAACCATTGGTCAGCATTAAAAGAGAGCCCCATCTGGGGCTTTTTTTTGTACTATGAAAAGGAAAAGACAACCCGAAAACAAACCGAACTGCTTGTCCAAATGGCTTATAATAGAAGCGCAATAACCGGCCAATAAGAGTAAAAAACCATCCCATTACTATGGCTAAAAATGACAATCAATTGAAAATATGCCGACGTTACCATAAAACATGGCGGCATCACCATTTTTTTATCTGGCATCAGCTAATTTTAAGGAGAATTCACCTTAATACTATACAACATCACCACTTTTTTCTTCAACTGAGCCATTCAATTCGATGATATTGGCTAATTAATGGAGATGTCATCAAATTATTAATCGATATGAGCACAAATCTGTTAATCGGGAAAAAAAATGATGCGCAAAACTACAATTTATGCAAAGAATGCCCTCTCGGAAAAGTGATGCAGTAGGGTGTATCCTAATAATCCCATAGCAAACCTTCCCCTACCACTTGAATTCTCCGCCAGGACATCTTTTATCCGTTAACCTTAAACCTTCAGTTTTAAAACCGTATATTAGCCTTTAGTAATACACTGCCAAACCATGAAGAGTTCATTACCCCCCATTGTAGAAAACGATCCCTATTTACTGCCCTACGCCGATGTTATTCTACGCCGCCAAGAGCTAGTTCGGCAGCGCCAAAGCATACTCTGCAGGGGAAGAAAGTTGTCGGAAATTGCCTTGGGCCATCTTTACTTTGGTCTGCACAAAACGCCAAAAGAATGGATATTTAGGGAGTGGGCACCAAATGCAATGGCCATTTATCTGGTGGGTGATTTCTCCGATTGGAAAATTGATGAAGCGTATTCGCTTACTAGGAAACTATATGGAAATTGGGAGATAACGCTACCACTAAAGACACTTAAGCATGGACAGCACTATAAGCTGTTCATAAAATGGGAAGGTGGCGAAGGCTACCGTCTACCTGCCTATGGCAATCGAATGGTTCAAAACGAAGAGACTAAGGTTTTCGATGCTGAAATCTGGGCCCCTTCGCATCCATTCCAATGGAAGAATCCCGATTTCGAGCCAAGCAGCACCCATCCCCTAATTTACGAAGCCCACGTCGGCATGAGTGCCGAGGAGGGCAAGGTATCCTCCTACAACGAGTTTACAGCGCACATTCTTCCGCGCATTAAGAAGGATGGATACAACACGGTGCAGCTCATGGCCATTCAGGAGCATCCATACTATGGGTCTTTTGGCTATCATGTATCCAATTTCTTTGCCGTATCGTCGCGCTTCGGCACTCCCGACGATCTTAAACACCTCATCGACACCGCGCATGGGTTGGGATTAGCTGTGGTGATGGATCTTATTCACTCCCACTCGGTGCAAAACGAAATGGAAGGGCTTGGATTGTTCGACGGAAGTGGCTCGCAATACTTCCACGCGGGAGCCCGCAGGCTGCACGTAGCATGGGATTCGCTATGCTTTAATTATGGCAGACCGGAGGTGCTGCATTTCCTCCTCTCCAACTGCCAGTATTGGCTCGATGAGTTTAAGTTTGATGGACTCCGCTTCGATGGCGTCACGAGCATGCTTTACCTCGACCATGGACTAGGAAAAGACTTTACCGATTACCGTATGTACTACGATGGCGCACAAGATGAGAATGCCATTGCCTACCTAACCCTTGCCAACAAACTCATTCACGAAACCCATCCCAGCGCCATAACCATTGCAGAGGAGATGAGCGGAATGCCTGGGCTCGCCACCCCACTAGAGGAGGGCGGCTATGGCTTCGACTATCGCTTGGCCATGGGCATACCCGACTATTGGATTAAGGTAGTAAAGGGACTCCCGGACGAGCAGTGGGATGTGGGCAACATCTACTACGAGCTCACCAGTCGTCGTGGCGATGAAAGCACCATCTCCTATGCCGAATCGCACGATCAGGCATTGGTGGGCGATCAAACGCTGTTCTTTCGACTTGCCGGAGCTGAGATCTACACCCACATGGACATGGGCCTCGACAACCTAATAATCGATAGAGCAATTGCCCTTCACAAGGTTATTCGGCTCATCACGCTCACTACGGCAGGATCGGGATACCTCAACTTTATGGGAAATGAGTTTGGACATCCCGAATGGATCGACTTTCCCCGGAAGGAGAATAATTGGTCCTACCTGTATGCGCGCAGGCAATGGAGCCTTGCCGAGAATAGCAAACTAAAATACCAATGGTTGCAAACCTTCGACAACCAACTTATTGCACTAGCCAAGAAAAGTGATCTGTTTTCGGAAAAGTACACGTCACTAAGACACTCCGACACGCCCAACCAGGTGCTAGCATACAGCCGAAAGGATTACCTTTTTGTATTTAACTTTAACCACGCACAATCCTACACCAACTATCCCATACCGGTAGAACCCGGCACGTATAAAGGCGTCTTCACTACGGACGATCTGGAATTTGGAGGCCAAGGCAGGGTCGATAACCGCGTAAAGCATCTCACCATTGGCGGAACGAATAGCTTTGGACTCGAAAATTTAATGCTCTATCTCCCAACAAGAACTGGATTGGTATTAAAAAGACTCTAGGCTATACCGGCTCACCGAAATAAGCCCACACATAAAAAACTCACCTGCCGTTACAAAAAAAATGAGCCGTAAAAATATGGCTCATTAATCATTTTCTATCAGAATATCAATTCACTACTTCGGCTTATAGGCCCTTGCCACCAACCGAACATATGGCGGATCGCCATACGGTCTGCGAACATCGCGGGTAGTGATAAGCACAATTGTAGCACCAAGAAGAGCCGCTTTCTTTTGAATGGTAATGGTTGCGCTGCGCTCGAGATCACGAGCATCCACATACTTTTCGCGTGTTCCTTCATCGACACCCTCCACTTCACCTACGTCTACCATATCCTTAATAGCAGCCGTGCGCTTTTTAAGAACCTTAACATCCTTCCACCCGCCTACCTCGCGGATATCAACCTCACGCGCAGATATGGTCTCTACACGTCCATACTTGTAAATTATCTTTTGCACATATCTACGATCGACCGCCACCATCTTTACATCGCCCGGGAAACCGTAAAAAAGATCTCTAAAGGTAAACTTCTTCACATTGGCCAATACCTTATCGCCATTGAGGAACACAATGGTATCGGTCTGCTCCTTGTTACCTACCTTTGCTAAAGCCAACCCATAGTTTTGGGATGAGTAGGTATAGTTAGGATCAAGCGGTGCGTTGGGAATAATAACAGCGGGAGAATTAACGGCATTCACGCCTGTAGAAGAACTATCGGACTTAGATACAACAGTATCTTTAGCAATCGAAGGCACGTTAAGCGTATCGACCGAAGAGGAAACATTAGTAGAATCGGGAGTTACTGTGATTACAGGTAAATCGATCTTCTTGGCAACGGAATCGATTACTTGAATAGAAACCGGAATAACATCCTGAATAACCAAACCAGTAGAGTCCTTTACAACTCTTGTAGTATCGGTATTTTGAGCCCACAATGAACTCGACATGATTACGGCAATAAGAAATAAGAAAAGGAAACGCATAGTAAATTGGCTTTGATACAAAAGTAGGAAGATAAAAAAAGTTCACAACCATCCTTTCCTCAAAAAAGAGAACTATTTAATATTTTGCTTGATTCATAGAGGTACTGCAAGGTTTAAGGAAAAAAGAACGAACATAGCAAACACCTTCAAGCACCGACTTATGATAGTATAAACCCAATTAATATGCAGATATTGTCCAATCAAAGGTCAGATTATCATCGAAAAGTGGCACGAGGTTTGAAAGAAATGATTGGAGGCATTCAAACAATTTGCCGATTTTCCAGAAATAAAACTAAAGCATAATACCATGAAGAAGTATAGTTTTTTAGCAGCAGCAATGCTCTTCACAACATTGGCAATTGGACAGGTTTACCAACAAGAGAAACCATACATAGAGGTTACCGGGATCGCAAAAATGGAAGTGGTCCCCGATCAAATCTACTTGCGCATTATGCTGAAGGAGCGAAATGAATCCAGGGGAAAGATCTCCATTGAACGACTCGAAACGGATATGAAAGGCGCACTAAAACGTGCAGGAATCGACATAAAGAATCTCTCGCTGCAAGATGCCGAAAGCGACCTCACCAAGATTTCCCGTAGAAAGCAAGACGTGCTCATCTCCAAGACTTACCAACTGGTGGTATCCGATGCAAAAACCGTGAGCAGTGTGGTAGACGAATTGGGAAAAATCGAAATAACCGATTTGAACATTGTAAAGGTTAGCCACTCGCTTATGGAAACCTTGCGAAAGGATGTGCGCATTCAAGCCATGAAAGCCGCAAAAACAAAAGCCGAATATCTGTTAGACGCTATTGGAGAGAAAGCAGGAGCCGCCACCATGGTGGTGGAAAACTCTTGGATGGAGAATATGCCACAAGAACAGTTTCGCAGCAAAGAGGCCAACGTAATGATGAGCGGAAGCGAAGCAAATTCGGAATACGAACTATCATTTTCAAAAATTACGCTGGAAGCTAGGATGCAAGTGCGATTTGCTATTGAAGGAAAGTAATTGAAACAGGACAATGAGATTTCCAGTAGCGTAGAAAGGCCATAATCGAGTCGATTTAATAAAGAGAAACAAGAGAGTATTAAGAAGCAAAGTGTGGCAACTTTTTGTCGATGCACATAAAAGCAAAAAGAGAGGCGACCATTAATGGCCGCCTCTCCTAGTATAGTATGAGTGATTACTTTTTCTTGCTAAGTTTATGTTTCTTTACGAAATCACCAAGAACTCCGGTTAAATCTGGCTTACCAATCTCGGCTAGATCATAGTAAACACGGGTGTTTGGCTTTTTGATCTTAATAATTCGATTAAGGTCAATTGGCGTACCAATGATAACACTATCGCAATCGGTTCCGTTAATGGTAGCTTCAAGATCCTTAAGCTGCTGAGCACCGTAACCCATAGCAGGAAGAATACGGCCAATATTGGGGTAAATCTCAAAAGTCTCCTTGAGCTTGCCAACCAAGAATGGACGAACTTCCACTTCCTCGGAAGCACCAAACTTACGAGCAGCAATGGTACCAGCACCAATCTTCATTTCACCATGGGTAAGGGTAGGACCGTCTTCCACAATTAAGCAGCGTTTGCCCTTAATGATATCGATATCATCAACAGTAATTGGAGATGCCGCATCAACAACAATTGCTTTCGGATTGCATTTGGCAATATTTTCGCGAACAATCTGGATTCCTTCAGGAGCCGCAGAGTCCATTTTGTTGATTACAACTACATCGGCCATGCGGAGGTTAACCTCACCCGGGTAGTAGGAAACCTCATTGCCCGGACGGTGTGGATCGGCAACGGTAATGGTAAGATCGGGTTTATAAAACGAGAAGTCGTTATTACCACCATCCCAGAGAATAACATCGCAACCGCCTGGATCTTTTTCGGCAGCACGAAGAATATCCTCATAGTCGACGCCAGCATAAATAACATTACCGCGAACTACGTGTGGCTCGTATTCTTCCATCTCCTCCACGGTGCATTTATGCTTCTTAAGGTCGCCAACCTCAGCATAGCGTTGAACGCGCTGAGCAACTAAGTCGCCATAAGGCATAGGGTGCCGAACAGCCACAACCTTCAATCCTTGGCTCATGAGATATTCAACCACCCGACGGGATGTTTGTGATTTACCGCAACCAGTACGCGTTGCCACCACAGCAATTACTGGTTTGGTGCTCTTAATCATAGTTTCCTTTGGACCAAGAAGCATGAAGTTTGCTCCTGCGGCATTTACTATCGAGCTAATGTTCATAACACGATTGTAAGGTACGTCGGAGTAGGAAAATACACAGTCCTGCACATCCAAATCCTTGATCAATCGAGGAAGTTCCTCCTCGGCAAAAATTGAAATTCCGTTAGGATAGTTCTTGCCTGCCAATGCAGCGGGATACTTTCTACCGTCGATATCGGGAATTTGAGCAGCAGTAAATGCTACTACGTTGTAAGAATTATTGTCACGGAAAAACGTGTTGAAGTTGTGGAAGTCTCTACCGGCAGCACCGATAATAATCACATTTCTTTTTGACATAATGGCTCCTTTTTTGTTAAGAATTAGTAGTTAGTTTGTAGTATTGGCCTTATCGCCTCTCCAAAAATAGGATATTTAAGTTACCATTAGCATTAAATATTACTTTTTTTAATGGAATATTTTTATCCGAAACAACTAATAATCTTTAGCTTTACGCGGAGCAATCACTTCTTGGAAATTTATACAATTTGGCAAAAACAGAACAAAATAATTATCCTCGATAAAAGTTAATAGCAACCGCTGAAATAAAATAAAACTGTAAAAATGAAACTGTATAAAATGAAAATAAAATGAATTTTCTTGCACACATATATTTATCGGGAAAAGACGAGTTAATTCAGTTGGGAAACTTCTCTGGCGACTACGTAAAGGGAACAAACTTCACCGCCTACCCCGAAAAAGTGATCATCGGGCTTAAAATGCATCGCACTATCGACAACCTCACGGACAGTCACCATTCATTCCTAGAGAGCAAAAAACGACTAGTTCCGGTCTATGGTCGTTATGCAGGAGTGGTAGTGGATATATTTTATGATCATATCCTCGCCACCACATGGGATAGCTATTGCGCTACGGCACTCACTCCTTATACCCGCACGTTTTATTACAATATGGTGCGCAACTACCACCACTTGCCAAAAGATGTAAAATACTTCTTGCCCTTTATAATACAAAGCGGACGATTGGCATCCTACGCCACCATAGAAGGAATTGGGGAGGCCCTCAACATTATGTCACGACGCACAAGTTTACCAAATAGAACCGAGGCTGCCATTGAATTGCTGGAAAAAGAATACCATGCATTTAGAAGTGAATTCGAAATACTCTTCCCCTTCTTAATCGAATCGGTTGAAGAAACCTATGGTATTCAATGCGGATGCAATGCCCCTGCTAACGATCGGAACTTATCTTTATAAATACAAAGAGGAGAACCGTAAACGACCAGAGAGAAGAACCTCCATAGCTAAAGAAGGGCAATGGTATACCTATCACAGGAAAGAGTCCAATGGTCATAGCGATATTAACCACAAGGTGAAAGAAAAGAATGGAAAGCACCCCGTAGCCATACATTCGAGCAAATGCCTGCTTTTGTCGTTCGGCAGTACGCTGAATTCTAAATAGTAATACAACAAAGAGGCTTATAACGATAGCCGATCCTACAAAACCCCACTCCTCGCCTACGGTGCAGAAGATAAAATCGGTACTCTGTTCCGGAACAAAGTTGTACTTGGTTTGTGTTCCCTGAAGAAAGCCCTTACCTAAAAAGCCACCGGAACCAATAGCCACCTTTGATTGGTTTAAGTTGTAACCCCAACCTAACGGATCGGATTCAATTCCAAGTAAATCTTTGATACGTGATTGATGATGAGGTTCCAATACGTTATCGAAAACATAATCGACCGAATAGGCAAGTCCAGCACTCGTCACAAAGAAAACAAGTATGTAGAAGATGGATCGTATTTTTTGCTTTAGAGCATAAATAACGGCAAAAGGGAAAAGCATTAACACCGCAATAACCAGCGAAACATAAGCGCCAATCTCCAGGTGAACGGCTTTTACAAGGAAGAAAATGGATGTCGACAAAGTGGCTATAACCGCAGCCAAACCTAATATAACAACACCCTTTCGCAGTAAAAAGAAAAGAGCAGCAAGCCCGATCACTACCAGCCCGATCATAATAGCGAGCATAGAAAGTTTAAGCGTAAGGATAAAAAGTATGGCAGCAAATGCCATGATCACAAGAACCCATCCCGACATTCCCTCACGATAGAGCATCAAGGTTAAGGCCATAAAAACCATTACCGACCCCACATCGGGCTGAACCAAGATAATAAGCATTGGCAGCCCCAGCAAAGCACCTACTTTTAAGTAACCCCTGATGGTTTTAAAAGTAAAATCATAGGAACTCATTAGGCGTGCCAGCGCCAACACGGTGGTAACCTTTACAAATTCGGCAGGTTGTATCCCACCAACACCCCTGATAAATATCCACGATTTAGCCCCATTCACCTCTTTTCCTAATACAAAAACCGAAAGCAATAAAAGTATGGATAGAGCATAGAGCGCATAGGCAAACACATAGTAAAACTTGCCATCCACCGCAAGGGTAAATATGGCTAACACAACGGCTGCAGCTATCCAGATCAACTGCATTCCATAGCGCTGGGTTAGGTCGAAGATACTATAATGCTCCTCATTAAAAACAGCAGCATAGATATTCATCCAGCCCATAAACACCAGCACCAGGTATATGAGAACTAGCGTCCAGTCAATTCCACTCGCAAAATCACTTTTTCTTGCCACTTCGCTTGGAGTTAAGTAAGTTAGCTTCAATTAGAAATTTCTCATAATCGGGACGCGATACGGTATCCTTAAGATATTTCTCGATCATCATACTTGCAATGGGAGCGGCATAGGTTGCACCAAAACCACCATTTTCAACGTAAACAGCAATGGCGATTTTGGGATTATCCTTGGGCGCGAATGCAATAAAAATGGAATGGTCTTCCCCATGTGGATTTTGAGCTGTTCCAGTTTTTCCGCATATATCAAGACCGGGAACAGCAGCACGACGTGCAGTGGCACCACTTCCAGGAGCACCATTCACGGCAAGATACATACCCTCGACGATGGGTCGAAAAAAAGAAGAATCAATTAAAACCTGATGCTTAACCTTAAATTTTTCATCTATTCCGTTTACACCTTGAATACTGCGGACCAAATGAGGCGTATAGTAGAAACCCCTATTGGCCATGATGGCAGTCATATTGGCCATCTGAAGCGGTGTAACCCCTAATTCGCCCTGTCCAATAGCCAACGATATAATGGTAAGAGCTTTCCAGTAATTCTTTCCGTGTATTCGATTATATAGTTCGGGCGAAGCAACAATCCCATTTAACTCATTAGCAATATCAGATCCCAGTCGTTTACCAAACCCAAAAGAGAGGACATATCGACGCCATGAGGCTAAGGCCTCGGGAACAGAGCCAAACTTTGGATTCTCCATAATATTCCTAAAGACGTAGCAGAAGTAAGCATTACAACTGTTCTCCACCGCATGCACTAAATCGAGGGGAGATCCATGTTCATGGCAAGCCACTCCACGTCCATAGGGGTATCCCCCGTGGCAAGCATAGCGAATTTCAGGGCGAAGAACCCCGTCCTGTAATCCGATCAAACCATTGATCAACTTAAAGGTCGAACCGGGAGGATACATCGCCATGGAAGCCCTATTGAATAGCGGTTTTAACGAATCGGACTGGAGTGCCTTAAAGTTAACAGTGCGCTCCCTACCTACCAAAAGGGACGGATCATAACTTGGGCTACTAATGAGTGCTAGAATCTCTCCGGTAGAAGGTTCTATTGCAACAATGCTACCCAATTTATTGACCATTAGTTTTTCACCAAGGGCCTGTAACTCGGCATCTATACTTATGGTCATACTCTTCCCAGCAACGGCAAGAGAGTCGAATTTACCATCGGCATAGTTGCCTTTTATCTGGTTATGGACATCAACCATATAGATAGTTACCCCTTTTTGACCCCGTAACTCTTCCTCATAGATCTTCTCCAACCCATTTATCCCAATGTAATCGCCGCGCTTGTAGTAAGGTTTTTTTTCAATTATACGCTCCTCAACCTCACCTACATAGCCAAATAGTCCCCCTGCTATATGGAAAGGGTAGTCGCGAAGGGTGCGGGTTTGCACATAGAAACCAGGGAATAGAAACATCTTTTCCTGAAAGCGGGCATAATCTTTTGCTGAGATCTGCTTAATAAAAGGATACTGTTTGTAAGCAGAAAAATAGGGAGATCGCTTCATCGCCCTAAAATTATCGAGAACTTGCTCCTTGGTAATATTTAAAAGTTTAGCAAACTCGACGGTATCAAACGCGGTAACTTGTCTTTTCACAATCATTAAATCGTATGCAGCTTGGTTGCTCACCAATACTTCACCTTTGCGACTGTATATTAATCCTCGAGCAGGATACTGAGTAACGTAATGAAAAACGTTATTGCTGGCTGTAATCTTATAGGAGTTATCCAACACTTGAATAAAAAACAAGCGAAATAAAATTGCCGCAACAGCGGCAACTATGATGGATGAGATTACAAATTTCCTATCAAAACTAACGTCCACGTTAAACTAATTATTAAGCAGAGTATTACTCTTTATAAAACAGAAGCTGCGATAGCACAATAATGACAAGAGTGAATACGCTGCTTAGGATGACTCGCAAAAAGGTGAAAAAGAATCCATGAAACGTAAATGCCTCTAGGTAAAAAAGCGTAAAATGGTGTATGAGGATGCATAGGCCCGCATAACGAAGAAACCAAGGCAAGCCAAATCCTGCCATCGTAGGGACAGGTCCTTGATTATAGTCATCGCGATTCGAAAAGAGCGCAATAATATTAGGTCGTATGAATGCAAGTAGCGTCGTAGCAAATGCATGAAAACCCAACGTATTAGCAAAAAGATCGACAGATAACCCCAGCAAGAATGCGGTCACGAGCATAATCCAACGCGGAGTATTCAGGGGAAGCATTAAAACGAACAAGATGTAAACATAGGGGTTTAGATAACCACTAAGTTGAATGTTGCTGAAGAAAAATTCCTGCAGCAACACCAGCAGAACAAATAGTCCAAAATACTTTAGTAAGTACTTAATCATTCTTGATATCTATACTTTCCAACTGAGTTTGCTCCTCAGATTGGACGTTATCAACTAAATACACATAGTTCAACTTCTGAAATTCGCTGGATAATTTTACGCGAATTCGGTAAAAACTCCCCCCAGTCATGTCAAAATCCTTAATAAAGCCAAGCATAATACCTTCAGGGAACATGGAAGAATACCCACTGGTAACAACCGTATCGCCCACAACCACATCGGCATTTTGTGGAATTTCGGAAAGAATTACAATATCTTGGCTAATACCATCCCAAGCGAACGAACCAAAGTAACCCGTACGTCGGAGTTTTGCACTTACCTTCAAATCGGTATTGAGCAGGCTTATAACCGTAGAGTAGTTCTTGGAGCAACTCTTCACAACACCAACCAAACCATTGCTAGTAATTACCCCCATCTGTGGTCTTACTCCATTGGATGTTCCCGCCTTAATGGTAATGAAGTTATGCTGTTTATTCACAGAATTACTCACTACCTTAGCACTATAGTAATGATACTGCGCAACAACTTTGATTGCGGTATCCTGCAAAAGTGTATCCGGGACATATGGCGCAATATTCGTTTCCATATCTCCATAATCGGCCAATTTTCGGCGGAGGTTCAGGTTCTCCCGAACCAAAATATCATTCTGATCGCGGAGATCCACGTAATCGGAAATGCCCCCAACCCAATCATGCAGGGCACCGCTAACACTTCGTGCCGCAGACACCATGCGATAGCGCTGATAAAGGCTATCGGATGATATCAGAACAAGCGCTATAACCTCTAAAAAGACGAAGAGGAAGATAATATGATAGCGGAAAAGAAAACGAATTAAACTATTCATCCAGAATCAATCTACTATCGGATTAGGAAAGAGAAGCGATCAACATTCTTAAGAGAGATACCAGTACCTCTAGCTACAGCGTGTAATGGATCCTCGGCTACATGAAAAGGAATGTTAATCTTCTCTGTTAAGCGCTTATCGAGTCCGCGAAGCAGTGCACCACCTCCTGCGAGGTAAATTCCCTTAGTAACAATGTCGGCGTAAAGTTCCGGAGGAGTTTGTTCTAGCACACCCAAAACAGCGGTTTCTACTTTCGAAATCGATTTATCGAGGCAGTGAGCAATTTCCTGGTAAGAAACAGGGACTTCAATTGGGAGTGCAGTCATCAAGTTTGGTCCCCTTACAATATAATCGCTTGGTGGGTTATCCAAATCGGGAAGTGCGCTACCTACAGCAATCTTAATATCTTCAGCGGTGCGATCACCAATTTTGATGTTGTGCTGATGGCGCATATATGCCTGAATATCGGCAGTAAAACCATCTCCAGCAATACGGATACTTTTATTACAAACAATACCACCAAGTGCAATCACAGCAATCTCCGTAGTACCACCTCCTATATCCACAACCATACATCCCGATGGCGCTTCCACGTCGAGACCAATTCCTAAGGCAGCAGCCATTGGCTCATAAATCATGTAAACATCGCGTCCACCAGCGTGCTCGGAGGAGTCACGAACTGCACGTATTTCCACTTCAGTGCTTCCCGAAGGAATGCAGACAACCATCCGTAAGGAAGGCGTAAACAATCTGTGTTTGGGGTTAATCATTTTAATCATTCCGCGAATCATCTGTTCCGCAGCATTAAAGTCGGCAATAACTCCATCACGCAAAGGCCTAATGGTCTTTATGTTATCGTGTGTTTTGCCGTGCATCTGACGAGCCTTTTCACCAATAGCAATAAGTTTACCGGTATTTTTATCAATCGCCACAATAGACGGCTCATCCACAACAATCTTATCGTTATGAATGATGATAGTGTTTGCAGTCCCAAGGTCGATGGCCAGCTCCTGCGTTAAAATCGAGAACAATCCCATATATTCAATTCTTAATGTCAATTAGTGTTTAAAATGGCGAACACCTGTAAAAACCATCGCCATGCCATTGGCGTTACAGTAATCAATGGTATCCTGGTCTTTTACCGAACCACCGGGCTGAATTACCGAAGTAATACCTGCGTTATGAGCAATCTCTATGCTATCGGCAAAAGGGAAGAAAGCATCGGAGGCCATAACGGCACCCGTAAGGTCGAAACCAAAACTTTTTGCTTTTTCAATGGCATGCCGCAGAGCATCCACCCGAGAAGTTTGCCCAACACCACTGGCAAGCAGCATCCCATCTTTAGCCAAAACAATGGCATTGGATTTAGAGTGCTTTACAAGTATATTGGCAAACATCATATCGGATATCTCCGCCTTTGTTGGACTCTTAGTGGTTTTCACCTGCATATCGGCTTCCACTTCGGTTTTTAAATCCTTGTCCTGAACCATTACACCATTGAGCAGCGAGCGAAACTGCTGCTTACCCAATGCATGTGGTTTCCGAACAAGAATAATCCTATTTTTTTTTGTCTTTAACACATCCAGCGCTTCCGGAGAGTATTCCGGTGCAATGATAACCTCAAAAAAGAGAGTGTTAATATCGGTGGCAACATCTGCAGTAACCGCTGTATTGGTAATAAGAATTCCGCCGAAGGCCGAAATTGGATCACCGGCTAGGGCATCCTTCCATGCAGTCATCAGCGAAGGGCGCGACGCAGCACCACACGCGTTGTTATGCTTTAGAATGGCGAATGTAGTTTCGGAATACTCGTCAACTAAATTTATTGCGGCGTCAATATCGAGCAAATTATTGTAGGATATCTCCTTGCCGTGCAGCTGGGTGAAAATTGCATCAAGGTTGCCGAAGAAGGCACCCTTCTGATGTGGGTTTTCGCCATAGCGCAACTCCTTTTTTCCCGACACGCTAACCTTTATGGCATTGCCGCTATCTCCGGAAAAGTAGTTAAAGATAGCAGCATCGTAGTGCGATGAAACATTGAATGCTTCACGAGCAAAGTTTCTGCGCTGCTCAAGGGTTGTTATTCCACTGCCTGACTCAAGAACATGCAACAACTCGCCGTATTGGTTCCTAGAGGCAACAATTGTCACATCATTAAAATTCTTTGCAGCCGCCCGAATAAGGGAGATCCCGCCAATATCGATCTTCTCAACAATAGCCTGATCTGCAGCACCTGATGCTACCGTTTCTTCGAAAGGGTAAAGATCTACAATGACGAGGTCAATCTGAGGTATTTCGTATTCAATCAATTGATCTAAGTCACCTTGCAACTCACGTCGCGCCAAAATACCACCAAATACTTTGGGATGTAGTGTTTTTACCCGACCACCCAAAATTGAAGGATAACCAGTGAGACTTTCAACCGATTCGGCCGCCACGCCCAACTCGTGAATGAAGGATAAAGTTCCACCAGTGGAGTATATTCTTACACCAAGGTGATTCAACTTCTTCACCACCAAATCAAGACCATCCTTGTAATAAACAGAAATTAAAGCACTTTTGATTTTTTGCTCATTACTCATAGCGGCAATATTTTTTTTAGCAAAGATAAAAGAACCAACCAAAAAAAACATCAATTAAGACAATTAGTATTGTTATTTTCAATGCTTTTTCTGGATATCAGTTTTTTGACCTTATATATTCCTCAAAAGAGCATTAATCTTTAGAGAATACGTGTAGTCTTACTCAAAAAAAATGCAATTTTGTTCTTTGGATTTCCATCAAACAAAAAGGATTTCGACCATTATGTGTGCAACCCAACCGAATTGCATTGAATGGTTTGTTTAATTGAGCTAAATTGCAATCGATCTTAACACATACGAAAACAGAAACAATTCGAGCATTTAAACATTATTTGCAGGCGGCAATACAGGCTCGGATCGATCATTAAAATAAATCAACAGACAAATGAAAGTTTTACGACAGATAGTTGAAAGTTTTATCTTCGCCTTACACGCGGCAAGCGTGAATAGGTTGAGAACATTTCTATCCCTGCTTGGAATCACTATTGGTATTTTCGCCATCATTTCGGTTCTAACGGTAATTGATTCGCTGGAACGTAACGTTCGTAACAGTTTACAATCGCTCGGCAACAACGTAGTTTACGTTCAAAAATGGCCTTGGATGCCGCCCGAAGGAGAAGAATACGCTTGGTGGAAATTTATGAATAGACCACAACCAACCTACAAGGAATACGAGACAATTGAGCGAAAAGTAAAGGGTGCCGAGGCTTTTGCTTTTCTATTTGGATCGAGATTACAACCAACCTACAAAAATGCCTCCGTTTCGGACGCAGCCGTGCTGTGCGCCACGCACAGTTACGATCAGATACGATCCTTTGAAATAACAAAGGGACGTTACTTCTCGGTACTTGAGGCGAATCAAGGCAAGGCATTGGCTATAATTGGGATTGACGTAGCTACTCAACTATTTGGGAAAGAAGACCCTCTTGGCAAGATGATCAAAATAGGGCGCAACAGGGTTACCGTGATCGGAGTATTCAACCGCGAGGGCAAAACCATGCTGGGCGATGAAAGCATCGACAAGGTGGTGCTGGTTCCTGCACTTTATGGTCGAACCTTTGTGGAACTTAGGCGAGCAAACCCAACAATCATGATAAAAGCACTCCCCAACATCCCCACCGATGAGGTAATGGATGAGGTGAAGATGATTCTACGGGCAGAACGCCGAATTAGACCGCTAGAAGAGGATAGTTTTGCGCTTAATCAACTTAGTCAACTATCACAAGGTCTCGACAAGATTTTTGGCATTATCAACATTGCCGGGATTATTATTGGTGGATTTAGCATTTTGGTGGGAGGATTTGGCATTGCCAACATCATGTTTGTCTCGGTAAAGGAACGCACCAACATGATAGGTGTTCAAAAAGCGTTAGGGGCAAAACAATACTTTATACTGCTGCAATTCTTATACGAATCGGTAATTCTTTCTATTGTGGGAGGCGGGATTGGGCTTTTTTTGGTCTTTATTGGGGCCATTAGTATAAGTTCCCCCGCTTTCGAAATCTCAGTATCGTTGCGTAACGTAATTACCGGTCTTAGCATTTCGGCTGCAATCGGGATTATTTCCGGTTTCATACCTGCCTATACGGCATCAAAACTCGATCCGGTAGAAGCCATCAACGCCAAAGTATAAAGATAGAAACAGATCTGATGTTTTTTCGAAGCAGATGATAAATCGAGTAGGTAGGGGGATTGCTCCCCCGCCCTCTCACACCACCGTGCATGCTCTCGCACACGGCGGTTTCCTTAAATTGGTTAAACGTTCGTATTTTAATACAAGGTTGTACAAGCCTTGCTCCTCAAACCATAAAATGCTCATAGCCTGATTGGCTTGTGGGCATTTTGCTTTCCGCCAATGACCTTTGCCCGAAAGCGCTAAAATCCAGCTTTGCCATTCCTTGACCCCCATGCTTTCTAAAAAGCGCTGGAGCGTTATCACCCTTTTACATTGCTTAAGCCTAAAACAGCGTAACTTGCGCCGTATCCATTGGTCGGTCGATTGTAAAAGTCCACGGCATTTTGCATGCTGAAAATAGGTTAACCACCCGCGCAATACTGGTTTCAGCTCGGCGATAACCTGTCCGAGGCTCACCCCTCTGTTGCGCTTGGTGATTGCCCTGATTTTCTC
>NZ_FMYP01000013.1 GCF_900096565.1 Williamwhitmania taraxaci | reverse complement strand
TGTCGGACATAGTAATTTACCGTATTGCGGTGTATGGCTAAACTTGAAGAACAGCTGCGGTTGCTTTCTCCTTTGATTTTTAACTGAATTAATTGTCGTACATCCATGATATCTATCTTCTTTGCGGCCATATCCCTGATTTAAGTTTCAGCGATAAGATAGAAATCATTCCTTTCAATGGCTCAATGGCGCAATTTGCGTCGAAACGGGTGGCGCAACTTCGACCGAAACAATAGCCTAAATGCACCTAAAAAAGTGGCACAACTTCGACCGAAACGCCTGGCACAACTTGAACCGAAATGGGTGGCACAACTTCGACCGTTTTATCTAGATAGTTCTTTGTGGATGGAATTGGGGTTTGAATCGTAAAGAATTGCTCCGATATAAACCGCTTCGTCGGTATATGCAAACCGAACTTCACTCTTTTCGGAAGCAGGTGAGCCATTATTGGGTTCAAACTGAACAAAGTCATCTGCCACGGCGGCAGTTTGCCAGATCGAATCTGTAAGGTAGCCATCAATTATGGGCCGTGTGCCATTATACTTAATGGCAGAAAACTGCTTAGAAAGAGGCATCGGTCGTGCTAACGACAGGTGTGTGAGGCAAATAAATATTGCAAAAAGGAAAAACTTCAAAATTTTCATCGAAAAAAAATTACTTTTGGATGATAATGGACCATGAAGTTAATAATTAGTTTAGCTGCTTCTCTTCTTTTTAGAAAAAAAACCGAGCAGTAATGGCTCGGTTTTTTCAAAGATTGTTTAAAATTCTGAAGTGAAGTGGAATTTAATGTCGGGGAATTTTTCCTGCGCCATATGTAAAGAATAGGAACTATCGGCAAGAAAAACTTCTCTTTTATGCTTGTCCTCAGCTAGTTGGTTGTATTTTCGTTTTCTAAAATCTTCGAGTTGGGCTTTGTTATTGCTTTCGATCCAGCAAGCTTTGTAGAGGTTGAAGGGTTCGTAGCGGCACTTAGCATTATATTCGTGCTCAAGACGATACTGAATTACATCGAACTGAAGAGCGCCAACTGTTCCAATAATCTTGCGCCCGTTATACTTGCTGGTAAATAACTGAGCTACACCCTCATCCATGAGTTGGTCGATTCCCTTCGATAATTGCTTATACTTTTGTGGATCAGCGTTTTCAATATACCGGAATAGTTCTGGAGAGAAGCTTGGGATTCCTTTAAAATGTAGCTTCTCTCCCTCAGTTAGCGTATCGCCAATTTTAAAGTTGCCGGTATCGTGCAGGCCAACAATATCGCCAGGAAAGGCAAAGTCTACGATGGATTTCTTGTCGGCCATAAATGCATTAGGGCTGGCAAATTTGATGTTTTTCCCAAGTCTGACGTGCACATACGGTTTATTTCGCTCAAATGTACCGGAGCATATTTTTAAGAAAGCAATTCGGTCGCGGTGATTTGGATCCATGTTGGCATGAATCTTAAAGATGAAACCGGTAAGTTTGGGTTCGTAGGGGTCAATTAATCGCTCTTCAGTAGTTGCTTTTCTTGGGCTTGGAGCAATTTTCACAAAGCAGTTAAGTAGCTCTTGAACTCCAAAATTATTGAGTGCTGACCCAAAAAATACAGGTGCTAATTCACCGTTAAGGTACTTTTCGCGATCGAAATTATGATATACGCTCTCGATAAGATTAATCTCCTCAAGAAACGTGGCAGTAAATGGTGAAATATAGCTATCCAGATCGGGTGATGTAAAAACATCTGAGATCTCAACAGAGTCATCACCAACACGTTGTTTGTCGTCAGAAAAAAACAGGTTAAGTTTCTTTTCAAACATGTTGTAAACCCCTTTAAACGTAGATCCCATGCTAATAGGCCAGCTTAAGGGTCTCACCTTTATTTGGAGTTCTTTTTCTATTTCATCAAGTAAGTCAAAAGGGTCACGACCATTTCGGTCCATTTTATTGATAAAGACGATCACCGGAGTTTTCCTCATTCGGCAGACATCCATTAGTTTTTTTGTTTGCGCTTCGACCCCTTTCGCACAATCGACTACGATGATAACGCTATCCACAGCCGTTAAGGTACGGTATGTGTCTTCTGCAAAATCTTGGTGACCAGGGGTATCGAGAATGTTAATTTTAGCCCCGCTGTATTCAAACCCCATTACAGATGTTGCAACAGAAATACCTCTTTGGCGCTCAATTTCCATGAAGTCGGACGTTGCTGTTTTCTTTATTTTGTTAGATTTTACGGCACCAGCCACGTGAATGGCACCTCCAAATAGCAGCAACTTTTCAGTAAGCGTTGTTTTACCGGCATCGGGGTGGCTAATAATAGCAAAGGTTCTTCTTCTATTTATCTCCTGCGTCAGATCCATTATTCAGATTTTTGAAGGTGCAAAGTTAGCAGTAAATTTGTTCCATTCTAGGATGAAGTTCAGAATAACAACGAAATGGGATACAAGCAGTATAATGCTGAATAATGAAATCACCTTTGGGTGGAATAGTATGACTATTTTATATTGAACTATAGGATGAATTAATATATATTATTTACTTGTTTTACAATTATTTATGAATTTCAAAGTAGCAATTTAAGTGTTAATCGCGCAAATAATATCCATATGGAAATTGTAGCAAAGTTGGCATCGCTCTACCTCAAATGAAGAAAACATATTTGACTAAAAGAAACTCAAACTACTCCAAACATCACGGTCGACTTTGTGATAGACTAAAGGTATAATGCATCATACGAAGGATAAAAAAGTCACCTGAAATTCTTCAATGTTCTATTAAATTAGATATTATATTGTATTAATTAACAATACATTACTTCAGTTTAGAAAGTTCATGAGAAAGAATAGCCCTATTTATACTTTTCACAAAAAGTGGTCCATTATAAATAAAGCCTGTATATATTTGGATTAGGGTTGCTCCTGCTTCGAGCATGTCGAGAGCGTTCTGATTACTCATTATTCCACCCACACCAATAATAGGAAGTTTTCCCTGGGTTTTAACGGCAATTTGCCTAACTATCTCCAGCGATCTATCATACAACGGTTTACCACTTAGTCCTCCATTCCCAATGGCATCAATATCAATGGTATTTGTAGCTAGTTCACTACGGCTTCGGGTGGTATTTGTGGCAATAATACCATCGATGGCAAATGTTTTAACGGACTCGAGCTGTTGATCGAGCTGTTCGTTCGATAAATCGGGGCTCACTTTGAGAAGAATAGGCCTATAAACGGGTTGTAATGCTCTATACTCTACAATAGTTTGTAGAATGTCATTTAGACCATCCTTTTCCTGAAGAGCACCAAGATTGGCAATGTTTGGACAAGAGACATTCACAACGAAATAATCGACAAATGGGTATAACCCTTCGAATACTTCCGCGTAATCCTTTGCTGCGTCCTCATTTAAGGTTAGTGTATTTTTGCCAATATTTCCACCTACAATTACACCTTTTGGCCTCTTTTTTAATTGGTTAATGGCACTTTCAAGACCTTGATTGTTAAACCCCATTCTGTTAATTAAGGCGCTGTCTTTGGGTAATCGAAAACTTCTTGGTTTAGGATTACCAGGCTGTGGTAAGGGAGTTACTGTTCCAACTTCTATAAATCCAAATCCTAAGGATGCCATTTCGGAAATTAGGGTGGCATTTTTATCGAATCCAGCAGCGAGCCCAACGGGGGAAGGAAATTTCAAACCGAAAACTTCCCGTTCAAGCAAGGGATGGGAAATGGTTGTTAGGCGTTTAACGATAATTCGTATTCCCGGAATAGAAAGTGCTATCTTGAGGGACGTAGCTACCAAGTGATGGACCGGTTCCGGTTTTAAGCAAAAAAGCAAAGGGCGGAGAAGCAATGTATACATGGCGATTTTTATGCAAAAATAGCATTTTTCGCGAAGCTACATTTATTCTTCGGGATGGTATTCCGAAAACGTCTTATCCTTGTAAAATATCAGTACTCTCTCAATGCTCTTTCCTTTTATCGCACTCACGGGAGGATATAGGGAATCTGTTTTAGTGCTAATTAGTTGTTTTTCAATGGGAATATCAGCTAATTCAGGCTCAGTCGGTTCGGGAGATGACGACTCATCTTTCTCTTGTAATACAGAACTTTCGAAAAGGGTGGTCTGTATCGAAGTGCGATACATGTTTCCCTTGCCAAGAATAAGCCATTCAGGATTAATGTCGGGAAACTTAATAAGAACTTTTTCAATGAAATCAAAAGATGGCTTGTTTCTTCCGGATAGGATATGGGATATACTAGATTTCTGAACACCGATAATGTCGGCAAAACGCGTGGCCGAAAGTTGATTCCCTGTGAGAATTTTTAGTATTCTATCCTCCATATGTAAAAAATTATAGATTACAAATGTAATGCAATAAATTCACAATGTCAACACATAACAGTTTACATGAGTAAATTTCTCTGTGTTACATATGTAGATATCGATGATTATCTAAATAATGGAGAATATAGGATAAATACGTTAAAACATAAATGGAACCTTTGGTATCATTGATAAATGTAAGTATATAGTATAATACTGACTATCTTCTACTGATTTATAGATAAACCATTATATTATACTGGTAATTAACACTATATGATATTAAATTCTATATTAATCAGCAATTTGTGCTGTTTTTCGAAGAAATACCAATAAATACTTAATCAATATTATAGATAAAGTGTGTTATGTATATGGTATATAGTGATATAACACTACATGAGTCTTGGTGTTGCATATGTGACAAAGCCACCATAAATATAATATAGCCATATGTAATTATCCGTTTTGCCCTAGAATTCGTTTAGAATAAGGTAAAAACAGACTGCTAGAAGATGATAATTAGGGGGAATTACTAGTACATAATTCGCACTAAAAGCATATCCATATGGATAGGAGAACGCCTAATATGCCTATTAAATAGCCATAATTAGGGCTATTATCACACTATTTATAGATGAGTATGGATGATTGTTGGAGGGGGCTAATTATGCTATTGTTTTATGCTACGAGAAGGTTGGGTCAAAATAGTGATATAACTAGGTCAACATAATCGTTTATTCATGAAAATACCTTAGGTAATTAAGCCTTTAAAGGAGTATTAAAGTCAGAAATACGCAGTGATACTGCATCCCGTAAAATGTGTTTTGTTCGGTTACATTATACTACTGTAATGACTACATAAGTAAACCATCTTTGTGTTCTACTAGATTACAAATGTAAATTTGTATTATGAGTAATTATATTTTTGTTAGACGGGAATCCTAGTATTTTCACCTCGGTCTCTTCGCCCTATTTATTTAATTGTACTTAACTAAGAATGATAAATCCTCTTGGGTAAAAATAGAAAAAGCGGCAACGATTATTTAACATAATCATCGCCGCTTTAGTGCGGTAATTTCTGATTAAAAAGACCAGAGGAGCATATAAGCCGGGTCCTGTCATCCGAAAAAATCGGAGTCCCTACCATTTATCTCGCCATCGAGTCACCTCGACAGTCTAGCGGCCTACCCCCCGGCATTGGACGAGCAGTCCTCAGCTGCCGGTATACATGGCCTTACAACCCATCAGACGTACGGCTTCCTATGTTGCCATAAGAACCGGTGAGCTCTTACCTCACCTTTTCACCCTTACCTGGTACAAGACCGCGGCGGTTATTTTCTGTTACATTACTAGGCCCTCACGAACCTCTTCCCGTTAGGAAGCATGGCGCTCTAAGTTGCCCGGACTTTCCTCTATTTTTTCAAATAGCGGTAGAGTTGCTCTCTGGAATTTCTAATTCAGCATTATTACTTAACAATTACCAAGGTTGCACCATAACCATATTCCTTAAACGATGCATCTTGGTATTTAACATGTTTGTATTTTGTATCGAGTAACTTGTGTACCTCGAATTTAAGTTTTCCATTACCTACTCCGTGAATAAACACAACATTACTTGTCTTGTGCTTTATTGCCCCATCGAGCACAGTTGTAAAACGAGCTAGCTGAATTTCAAGAATTTCACCTGCAGAAAGATTGGCATGGCTATCTATTAATTCTTCAATATGTAGATCGATCTCTTCAAGTGCTGGTGTCGACTTTACTGGTTTCGTCGATCGGTCGGCTGGTTTAGGTGTAAGCATTGCATCCTTGATCATCATTGGATTTGGTGTTTCTTGCTCAATTTTATTACCTGCAAGCAATAAGATCATAGCCTTTTCATCGAAGAAATCGTTCTCGATATAGGCACCTGGCCTTAATAGTTTTATTGCGGAAACACTTACGTTAAACTGCTCAACCGGTTTTAGTGCAAACTCACTGTTTTTGAAAAATATGAGCTGCACATTAAAGTTTAATCCTAAAGGTAACTCGTTTTGAGGTATTTCCCCTAAGCGTAACTTGGTATCTGGCTCCAATAATCCAGCAGCGATTGGCACCATATTGGCGTTACCATTCTTTGAAATGACATATAATGCTCTGTAATTTCCATCGTTAATAAGATACAGATCGATAGCCTTATCGGTTGGATGGACTGGATCAGCCGGTGATAGAGCTAGAATTACATCAATTTTATCACCAGCTGGATCTTTAGGACCTCCTATGCAATTGAAAAGTTGCTGATCCCCGTGTTTTTGCACAGGAACAGTTTCCGCGATTGGTTGGTGTTGATTCGAATTGGATGATTTCTTTACAGCATTTGATGAAGAAGACGAATTGTAACTTGACGCATCCTCCTCTATCAAAATAAGATCATCAATCAAACACGGCATATCGAAACCATCAAAGGTTTCAATTTTAACCATCTTTGCATTAATAATTTCAATCACGCGTCCACCCCCAACGTCATTGAGGAATTTTACCTTACTTCCTTTTTTCAGCTGCATGCTATAAAAAATAATGAATGGCGATTATTCGACCAACAAGTGTGCAAAAATAGTTAATTTTGCCCCACTAATCACGATAACATAACTTTTATCTGTTGCCTGTGCGATTAATACCTGCAAATATTGAGGATTACAACTACGATTTACCCGATTGTAGAATTGCCAAATTTCCTGAGCAAAAGCGCGACCACTCTAATCTATTGGTTTTTAATAAGGGAGTAATTGGTAGTGATCAGTTCTATAACCTTCCGAACTATCTTTCCGGAAAAATTCTAATTTTTAACAATACAAAGGTAATTAAGGCTCGATTACTTTTCAAAAGAGTTACAGGAGCAACTATCGAGGTATTTTGCCTTGAGCCAATGCAGCCTGCTGATTATCAAAATATGTTTAGCGCCACTGGCAGTGTCGACTGGAAATGCTTGGTAGGGAATATAAAAAGATGGAAGGAAGATGAACTCTCGTTAAACGTTGACATAGATGGCAGCCAAGTGAGGTTGACCGCTCAGATGATTGAACGACTTGATGAAGGGGTTATCATTCGGTTTTCTTGGAATGATGATACAGTATGCTTTGGACAAGTTTTAGAGGCGGCTGGTGCTATACCTATTCCACCATATTTGAATCGTTCGGAACAAGTTATTGATTCGGATCGATATCAAACTGTCTATTCGAAATGGGAAGGATCTGTTGCAGCTCCAACTGCTGGGCTTCACTTTACTGATAAGGTGATTGCCGACATAATTACAAAAGGTAATTCAATTGCCGAGCTGACGCTACACGTTGGAGCTGGGACATTTAAGCCAGTGAAAGCCAAATCAATTGATGAGCATGAAATGCACTCAGAGCACTTCTCAATTACGGTTTCAACACTTGAATTGCTGCTAGCGAATATGGGCAATATTGTAGCTGTAGGCACCACTTCGGTAAGAACTATTGAATCGTTATATTGGCTCGGTGTTAAGATCTTAACTAATGAGAACAGCCCTGATTTGATGCATCTTAGCCAATGGGATGCTTATACTCTCCCCGATTCTTATACGTCAACTGAGGCACTTACCGCCATTCTTAATCACCTTAAAAGTGTGGGTTTAAGTCAACTTGTGGGATCCACACAAATTTTGATTGCGCCTGGTTATACTTTTAAATTGATAAATGCGCTAATCACTAATTTTCATCAGCCGAAAAGTACATTACTACTCTTAGTCTCTGCGCTAATAGGTACAGAGTGGAAAGATGTTTACGCTTATGCTATGGATCATAATTTTCGTTTTTTGAGCTATGGTGATTCTTCATTGTTAATACCCTAGACAGAGGAAATAATTGTAAACACCCAAATAATGGAGCGAATGAAAAGTGCCGGTTGGCTACCAACATCTAAAAAAGAGATGGATTCTTTAGGATGGGATAGGGCTGATGTCATTCTATTTACTGGAGATGCATATATTGATCATCCATCGTTTGGTATAGGAGTTATTGGGCGAATTCTCCAAGCCGAAGGTTATAGGGTTGCTGTTATTCCACAACCAAACTGGAGAGATGATTTACGCGATTTTAAAAAGTTAGGTGCTCCTCGATTATTTTTTGGTGCTGCATCTGGTGCAATGGATTCGATGATCAACCACTATACCGCGAATAAGCGCTTGAGAAGTGATGATGCATACACTCCAGATGGAAAAGCAGGTAATCGTCCGGATTATGCAATATCGGTTTATGGGAAAATTTTAAAAGAACTATTTCCTGATACGCCATTAGTAATTGGTGGTATTGAGGCTTCATTGCGCAGATTAACCCATTATGATTATTGGTCCAATACATTGAAGCCGGCCATTCTGTTCGATTCGAGAGCAGATTTACTGGTATACGGAATGGGTGAAAAGGCCATCGTAGAGATTGCTAGGCGATTAGATGATGGTTTACCAATTTCCTTATTTACTGACATACCACAAACCGCGTATATTGCAACAAGCCCTCCTTTAGACAATGGTTATGTTAAACTGAATTCGTATAATACATGTCTAAAGCATAAAGAGAAATTTGGGGATAACTTTAAGGTTATTGAAATTGAATCGAACAAAATAATACAAAATGGGATTATTGAAGAAGGGCCATCTGGCTTCATCGTAGTAAACCCACCCTATCCCTTAACTACTACTGAGGAAATCGACTCCTACTATGAACTCCCTTATACATATTTGCCCCACCCCCGGTATAATGGAAAAGGAACGATACCCGCGTATGAGATGATAAAGACTTCCATTAATATTCACCGAGGGTGTTTTGGGGGTTGCTCTTTTTGCACGATTTCGGCTCACCAAGGAAAATTTGTGATCAGTCGATCGACAAAGTCCATAATAAAAGAGGTAAAGAAGGTAGCAGAGCTTCCAGATTTCAAGGGATATCTTTCAGATCTGGGTGGACCATCTGCAAATATGTATATGATGAAAGGAAAGGATTTAACGCTTTGTCAGAAGTGTACACGCCCTTCCTGTATTTATCCTCGGATTTGTAAAAACTTAAATACGTCGCATCAACCTTTACTAGATCTTTATGGTGAAGTAGGAAAAATTCAAAATATTAAGAAAGCCTGGATTGGAAGCGGAATTCGATATGATTTATTCCTTACCGAAGGTGTTGGTGATCCAAGGGTGAATCAAGAATATCTCCGTGAAGTTGTGGTGAACCATACGTCGGGTAGATTAAAGGTTGCACCAGAACATACCTCCCACAATGTTTTGAAATGGATGCGCAAACCGGATTTTTCATTATTCGAAAAACTCGTTGTAGAGTTTCAACGAATAACTCGAATGGCTGATTTAAAATACCAGCTTATCCCCTATTTTATTTCAAGTCATCCGGGCTCAACAGAAATGGATATGGCCGATTTAGCTGAAAAAACAAAACAACTAAACTTCCATTTAGAACAGGTTCAAGATTTCACCCCAACGCCAATGACCTTAGCATCGACTATTTTTTACACAGGTGTAGATCCATATTCGGGTGAAAAAGTATTTGTTGCAAAAACGAAAGAAGAAAAGGAAAAACAGCGCAGTTATTTTTTCTGGTATAAAAAAGGGAATGGACAAATTAGGAAATTTGGTGCGAATATGAAAACAAGATTAGATCGATAAGTGTATTCGCATACTGGTCTTTGTTTGAGTATTGCGGATTATTTAGGTTGATAATAAAAAAGCGAGTGAACTATTTATAGGTAGTTCACTCGCTTTTTTACTAAAATGGAATAGACTAAGCGCCTAAAGATGTTCCAATTAAGAATACCGCAGCTAGTGCAATAATTGCATAAAGTTCGGGGAATACAGCTAGGATAAGGGTATTTCCAAACACCTTATGACCGTTGCCAATAGCGGTAATCCCGTTTGCACAAACTTGGCCTTGACGAACTGCCGATACTAGAGCCACAACACCCATTACGAGACCAGCACCAACTATGGCAACCGCCTGAAACATGGTTATGGTAGGCACTAAGTAAACTTTCAACATAAAATATCCTGTAAAACCATAAAGTCCTTGAGTTCCAGGAAGAGCACTTAATACGAGGAAATTTCCGAAGGCACTTGCATCTTTCTTAAGAGCACCTAGAGAGGCATTTCCTGTTATTGTAACGCCTAAAGCGCTACCAACACCTGAAAGGATAACCATTATAGCTATTCCAATGTAGGCAATAATAATTGGAGATGAAGAGATTGGTTCCATAATAATTAGTTATAAAAGGTTTATTTAATAATCTGTTTTTTAAAAGGTTGATACGATATTCCGCCTCCGGTAAAGTTGGCATTTTTATAAAACTCAACAAATGTCAAACGCATAGGATGCACCAATGCTCCCAATCCGCCCATGAAGAGATTTATTGAATGACCTATTACAAGAATTAGAACAATTACAATTTGTTTTACTACCGGAATATCAGGAGCCATACCAAAAGCTAAGCTGTTGTATACACTACCCAAAATTGCACCAGAAAGAGCGAGTGCAAATAGTCGAATGTAGGATAGAACATCACCAAGGAGGCCAGTTAGCATATTATAGGTATCCCATAAACCAAGCCCAACATTGATAAATGGGTTCTTACCCGGACTATTGAAGAAAAAGATTGCTATTCCACAAATTCCACTAACTATTAGATGAATTGTTCCCATTGTTTTAAACGCAGGGTATTTATCTCCAAGTAGTATGCAAATTATGGTGAAGACAATTAAGGAGAACCATCCAAATGTTGAAACAGCGTGTAGCCACGTATTTTGCTTGGCGAGATTGAATGCTTTTATTACCATTCCAAATAGGATTTGGAATGCCCCTACCATCATGGCCAAATAAAACAGATCTTGCGAGCCTAAAACTAAGGATTTAAAGCGGTTAAGGCTTCCAAGGTCCACGTCCACAAGTACGACTCCGAAAAGGGTTCCTGTAATAATTCCAAAAATAACCGTCGCTAAACCAAGCCATTGTATCAGTGATAGTAATGGTTTCATATTAGCCTTGACTTTAAACTTAAAAAAAGTAGCCAATAGAATCAAAACAACACCATATCCAGCATCGGCCAAACAAAAACCGAAAAACATCATGAAGAATGGCGCAAAGAAAGCGGTAAGGTCAATCTCGTTATAAATAGGCAACGAGAAGAGTTCTCCAATTGGTTCGAAAAGTCGAGCAAACCAATTGTTCTTCAGCAGGATTGGCGGGTTATTCTCTAACTTTCCCTCTTCTGAAATGAAATAGACACCATTCCTTTCGGCAAAAGAGACAATTTCAGGAGTTTTTTCCGTTGGAGCCCATCCTTCCAGAATCATAACTTTTTCGTCGGCCTCTTTTAGGGTATCGCTCCAAACTTTTTCTATTTCCAACTCATTCTCAATTCTCGCTTTTTCGCTTGCAAGGAAGTCGAGTCCTGAAGCCATGGCGTTTAACTCAGAATTTATCTGATTGATTGTAGCTTCAATGGAATTATATTCCGCTTGCTTGTCGCTATAGGAAAACGCTGGTGCCTTAACCTCTGTAGCATCGAGCAAAATATCAACTCCTTGCTCGGCCAATGCCACAAAGTATACATTACCATTTGCTCTAGAAATCTCCTCTGTAGCATATGCTGCTATCCATACTTCGGAATAACGCTTTTCAGGAACTTGAAAAAACTTGATTGTAAGTCCAAGATCACTGAAACGTTTAAGATCAGCCACTGAAAAATTCCCCCATGGCTGAAGGTCGTGTAACTCCTTCTCAACTTTCTTTAATTGATTGTCGAGTTGGTCTTTCTCTTTAATAATGTCATCTATCCGATCTAAGATTTGATCGGTTGATACTATACTAAAGGATCCAGATGGTTCACGTTTCTCAAGTATTGAGATTGTTGTCTTCAACCGGTTGATTTCGTCGAGAAATTTTTTCTCCTTTTCGCCGATATGTTGTCCTCTTCCTGAAACATGGATTAGTCCAATTTTCTGAAGTTCCTCCATGAAAACTGGATAGTCCAAGTGGTACACCAGGAAGGCAAATTTAGTCATTGGAATTATCATTGCTCGTCCTCCACCATCTCGAGTCGTTGCTTAACAATTTTTTGAGCTGATTTAGAAAGATTTTCCTCATCCTCAAGGAATCGCTTTATTTTGCGTATAGCCTCTTCGTATCCTGGAATTTGAACCTTTTCGTAGAGGTTCACCTTCTGGGTCGTTTTTTTTCTAGCAAAATCAAGCAGTCGCATTTTTTCAAGGAAGAATTCTCGTTCAAGTCCAATCGCTGCAAGTTCCTTTAGAACGATTATTCCTTCAGCGAACCAAAACGGTTTTGCAAAATAATTAAACTCCTTAACTGAGAATACAACATCTTGAAGAATTGGAATTTTAACGCCAGCAATTTTTATCACCCCGAGTTGAACATCCACAACGGAAACTAAACCAGGCTCAAATTCGCCCCAAAGTGCAACCATATAGTCGTACTCAGCCATTTTTTCAAGGACTCTTGCGCTAAGAGCATCCGATTTTGTTTTGGCCTTTTTAACCTCAAGGCGCAGAGCTGATTCCTTATTTTTTATGGTAGGAAGTGCCCTGACCCTGATTTTTAGTTGTTTATTGAGGTCGTTAAGTGCTGTCTTGTTGAACTGAAATTTTATTGCCATAGCAATTGAGTAAATGTTATGACCAGTTTAACTGTTAATCCAGTATTTCTCTGTTAGGACGGTTTTAATCCCGACCTCGGTTTTGCTGAAGTAGGTGGAAAAAAGTTCCCAAGCAGTGTTAAGCATGGTCTCAATATCCACATTAACGTCGATAGCGAGTAAACTTTCGGAGTATGCTTTGGCATATTTTAGCGTGCGTTCATCATAATCCGTCAGGTCGAATCCGTTCTCCATCTTCGTTTTAGCGTTGGCAGCATCGGCATATAATCGCACTGCAGCATTCATAACCTGCGGATGATCTTCACGGGTTTTTTCACCGATTACCAACTGTTTAAGACGGGATAGACTTCGGAATGGATCTACAATAACTTTTCCAGTATCGGTATCGGAACGCAAAAACAACTGTCCTTCGGTAATATAACCTGTATTGTCAGGAATGGCGTGGGTAATATCTCCTCCATTAAGGGTTGTAACTGCAATGATCGTAATTGAACCACCCTCAGGAAATTGCACCGCTTTTTCGTAAATACGGGCTAAGTCGGAGTATAAAGATCCCGGCATACTGTCTTTCGATGGAATTTGGTCCATACGATTGGAAACAATACTCAGAGCATCAGCAAAAAGAGTCATGTCGGTTAGGAGAACCAGTACTTTCTCGTTCTTATCTACCGCAAAATACTCTGCTGCTGTTAATGCCATATCGGGAATCAGCAAACGCTCAATTGGCGGATCGTCAGTGGTGCTTACAAAACTAACAATACGATCGAGAACCCCAGCATTATCAAAAACATTCTTAAAGAAGAGGTAATCGTCATTCGATAGGCCCATTCCGCCAAGGATAATTTTATCGGCCTTAGCGCGTAGTGCAACCATGGCCATAACTTGGTTGTATGGTTGATCTGGGTCAGCAAAGAAAGGTATTTTTTGTCCTGAAACTAAGGTGTTATTCAAGTCGATACCTGCAATTCCGGTAGCTATCAGTTCCGAGGGTTGCATCCGGCGAAGCGGATTTACTGAAGGGCCGCCAATTTCTCTTGATTCGCCCTCAATTTCGGGACCTCCGCCCATAGGTTTACCATAGGCATTAAAGAAACGACCGGCTAGATCGTCACCAACAGTAAGTTTTGGAGGCTCTCCAAAGAATATTACCTCGGCGTTGGTAGCAATACCTTCGGTTCCGGAAAATATCTGGAGCGTTACAACATCGCCCATTATCTTTACGACCTGTGCAAGTTTGCCACTAACTAATGCAAGTTCCTCGTTGGAAACCCCTTGAGCCTGGAGTGTACACGTAGCTTTGGTAATACCTGTAAGTTTCGTATATATCCGCTGAAATGCTTTTGTTTCCATCCCTATGCCCTCTTTTCGTTTAGAATTGAATTAAGCTCATTCTCATATTTTTTGAACTGCTCGCTTTCGAATTCGGCGTAGTTCATCTGCTTTAGCGTGTGAATGATACGCTTGTAGAAAGTTGTGCAACTTTCAAATGAATCAAAATTGATGGAGTGACGAGAAATGCTCATTACAAGGTTAAGCATATACTGCTGGCGAATCAACGGGCAAGATTGATCGATTGCATCGAATCCATCTTGCTGAAGAATAATAAAGTCAATAAGTTCAGCCTTCCAATATTTGTCATGATAATCAATTGGCACGCCATCATCGCCAAGGATGTTGATTTGTTCATAAACTTCTTTTCCGCGACGAACTAAGTTTTTTGCTTCTAAGACTAGTTCCACCCAGTTCGGCTGAATCTTTGCATTTAGGTATTCGATAATTTCCGGATACTCTAAATATTTAGAATAACTGTCGAGCGGGTCGATAGCGGGGTAACGTTTTGAGTCGGCACGCTGCTGAGATAAACCATAGAAGCAACGAGCTGCTTTTTTTGTGGATTCAGTAACTGGTTCTTTTAGGTTACCTCCGGCAGGGGATACGGTACCAATAAAGGTAACTGATCCTGAAGTTCCATTATTTAGGTTAACGTAGCCAGCACGAGCATAGAAATTCGATATAATAGCTGGAAGATCCATAGGGAATGCGTCTGGGCCGGGTAATTCCTCGAGTCGATTCGACATTTCGCGGAGCGCTTGGGCCCAACGGGACGTAGAGTCGGCAAGTAGTAAAACTTTAAGGCCCATTGAACGGTAGTATTCGCCAATGGTCATAGCCGTGTAAACTGAAGCTTCACGCGCAGCAACGGGCATGTTTGAAGTGTTGCAAATGATGGTTGTGCGCTCCATCAATTTACGGCCAGTGCGAGGGTCTACGAGATGTGGAAATTCAACAAACATTTCGACCACTTCGTTGGCGCGTTCTCCACAAGCAGCCATGATAATCATATCGGCATCAGCCTGTTTCGATATTGCGTGCTGAAGAACGGTTTTGCCGCAACCAAATGGCCCAGGAATAAAACCGGTTCCACCTTCGGCCATGGGATTAAAAGTATCAATGGATCTAACACCAGTTTCCATGATGCGGAACGGTCTTGGCTTATCCTTAAATGCTGTGATAGCCATCTTTACAGGCCACTTTTGAATCATTGTGACACTATGCTCCTGCCCCTTTTCATCAACCAATACGGCTACTTGTTCCGTTATTTTGTAGGTTCCAACAGGCACTATAGATTTAATGGTATACCGTTCATTCATTTTAAACGGTACCATAATTTTATGCTTAAGCCAATTCTCTGTTACCTCACCAAGCCAGTCAGCTGCGGTTACTTTCGCTCCAACCTTTGCGATTGGGGTGAAATCCCAAACACTGTCGTAATCCAATGAATCGGTATAGTTCCCTCTTTGAAGAAAGATACCATCCATTTTAGCGAGGTCGTTTTGGAGACCGTCATAATTTTTTGAAAGAATACCGGGTCCTAGAGTGGCCTCTAGCATGTGCCCTTCAAACTCCACTTGGTCGTTAACCTTAAGTCCACGTGTGCTTTCGAACACTTGAACGGAGGCAATTTTCCCTTTCACCTTAATAACCTCGGCCATGAGCTTGGTTATGTCATGCTGAATATAGCAGATTTCGTTTTGGGCAACAGGACCATCAGCTTCCACCATCACAAGATTGGCAATAATACCAACTACTTTTCCTTTTGTTTTCATATGTTGCCTATTCCGGTTTTATGCAAAGTTATACCAACAAATTGAATTACTGAACTTTAAAACTATCTGTTAGGTCGAAACTGTTTTTAAGTTCGCTTACTAAATTCTGGAATAAGGTCTCCCCGTAGGTTCTATCGAGGCTTATCCACCTATGAACAATTAAGGCTTTAATCAAGAACGCCATCAATGAGTTCACATTAAAATAATCATAAACGGCAATTTCTTCCGCTTTTTCCCAGCGCAGTAAATCAAACTTTTTTTCTCGCTCAAGTAAGTTTGGAATTTCCGCAATATGAATTAGCCTATCGATATAATCAATTTCTTGATGCACACCAAAATCGGAAGCACTACTATGAGCCAATAATTCAACTAATGCACCAGTTCCAATAAGATGAGGAGCTATTTCTATTTTTTGTTTTCTGCAGGTAATTGCGGTGAGAATATTTCTAAAATCCCGATCGAAGGAATACCAATTCCGGATGAAGGAATTATTCTTCTTTTGCATTGCGCTGTAAAAATTTGTCCACAGCAGCATCTCCGGCTTAAGCGTTTCGATTTCCGTGTAAGGGATGACATTATCATCCTCGGAAGATATCGGTTCTTTCAGAAAATCGCGAATGAATGTAGGCAGTATTGAGATGTTTTCGAGCGCTAGATTCATTTCTTCTTCCGAATAATTCCCTAGTTCGGAGAATCTAGAACCATCAATACCTTTTAGATAGAGGATATTTGCAACATCGTACTGTCTGAAAATCTCGGACATACGTTTCCAATCGGAGGGAGTTATCGCCTCCTGTATCTCTAGCTTAAGGGATTCAATACTGATAGTCTTCGCCTCTAAATCGAATGCTAATTCAGGAAGACTAGCGGTAAGAAAGTAATAGTTCTTACCCATGCTATTTTCCTCCAAAAAGTAGTTCTACTAACCGAGGTCGAATATATGCCTTGAATAGGTTTTCAAAATCAGAATCGGTGAAAGAGATAAGGTATCCTGCGCCTTTAGGGCCAATTTTAAATCCTGCGCTGAATGAATCGTCAAAAATTAGTTCGACACCTGCATGTAGAATTTCCCCAGTGCTATTTACAAACATGGACTGTAACTTAGATTCCATGTCTTTAGGTAGTAAAATTGTAAGATCAACAGTATTGTTTTTTTGCGGATTCCATGCTGCTATGGCTGTATCAATAATTTGCTTGATAAAGGCAACTTCGTTGATGGCCTCTTTCATGGGAGGATTAACAATGCTTGTCTCTATTAAGCTAGTTATTTGTTGCTTAAGTGCATTTAATGTTTGTTTTCCGGCGAGCCTAATTTCAGATTCGGAGTTTTTTCTTAACTCCTCTGAATCTTTATTTGCTTTGGCAATCAATAGATCTGCATCTTTCCGTGCATTATTGAGAATCAGACGAGCATCTTCCTTTGCCTTTGCAATAATATGCTCGGCTTCTTGAGCGCCTTTGTTAACCCCTTCGTTATAGATCTTCTCAGTGAGTTCATGAAGCTTGTTTTGCATGCAAGTATCTCCTATGTTGGTTACCTTTAATGGTTAAATTCTAATGTCAGAATGATTTAGGTGTCTTACTTCTAAACAAACTGTTTTCCTACGGTTACAAAAATATAAATAATGAGAATAAAAACAACTGCATAATGATGTCTAATAAACTAACATTTATCATCGTTATCAGAATAACAGTTTGTTGAGTCAAAAAAAATTCTTAATTTTAACATACCTTAAATATACCATTATGACCGATCGAAAAAAAATTAAGATAATAGTTAGCATTGATTTTAACGACGAATCAATGGCGGCATTAAAGCAGAGTTATAGAGTAGCGAAGTTTCTCAAGGCTGAAATCGTTTTGGTTCACGTCTTTGAACTTCCAGATTTTCTCGAATCGCTATTTACGAAAAATGAAGATTTGGTTAGGATCACTGCTGAGACGGTTCTAAAACTTAATGATTTGGTAACTCGCGCAAAGCAAGAATCTGATTTAGAGGTTACCTCACGATTTGAAACGGGAAAAGCCTATATTAGAATTGTGGAGGTTGCCAAGGAAATTAATGCACGTCTGATTATTATGGGACGAAGTGGGACAGACGCCACTAAACGTCTTGGATCTAACACAATACACGTAGTTGGTAATGCCCCCTGCCCCGTAATTACGGTGAAAGATTTTAATCATAAAATAGATTTCAAGAACATTATCTTACCGCTTGACCTTTCGAAAAAGACTGCAGAGCAAACAGCAATGGCGGTTGCTTTAGGAAAACATTTTGGTAGCACGATTCATATAGTATCCGTTCTTACGGGTGGAATTTTCCTATATCGCAGCAGAATTTATACTAAAATGCTTCGAGTGGAGCGCGAATTGGCTAAGCAAAATGTAATTACGAAATTGAAACTTTACCCAAAGTCGGCCATTCCTGCGTATGAGTTGATCATGAAGTATTCGGAGGAGGAAAATGCCGATTTGATAATGCTGTTGGCTCGTCAAGAATCTTCGGTCAATGAGCACTATGTGGGGGCTACTGCCCAACACATAATAAATGAATCAATAATACCAGTTCTTAGTTTGATTCCAGCCGAACGACATAGTGGAGAATCTCCTTTTGAATCGGTATGGAACCCATTAGGTGTATACTAAGTAAAGATTCATCAAGGCACTAGCGAATGAATTTATTGCACTACAAACGCTCAAGTATTCGCAATTTAACAAAATGATTACGGTGTATTTTACAATAGGATTTTCGCTATTGGATCATTTGAATAACTTTGCCTCACATCTTACTTATTAGAATAAAACAAAATATATGAATAATTTTGATTGGGCAAATGAACTTAATGTGGCGGTTACTGTCTGCGATTTAAATGGTATTGTTCTATATATGAACGAAAAATCGGCAAAGACATTTTCTAAGGATGGCGGTAAAAACCTAATTGGAAAAAGTTTGATGGGTTGCCATTCCGAAAAATCAAAAGCCAAGATTAGTGAGTTAATGGGAGATGCAAGTACAAACGCCTACACCATTGAGAAGAATGGAATAAAGAAAATGATCTATCAAACGCCATGGTTTGTGGCGGGAAAGATTGAGGGATTAGTAGAGTTTTCGATGGAAATCCCTCTTGAAATGGCTCATTTTAAAAGGGAATAACTTATTTCCCTTTGCGCCACCGCTTAAGAGGGTTAATGCTCTCCCCAAATGTTGAAATTCCATCGGGAACAATACCGTTCTTGACTGATCGTAAATCTTCAACGGAGTAAAATGCCTGCGGGTAGAAGGTCGCAATTGCCTCTTCTACATTGTGAAGTTGCTTACGGTTAACGATCGTATAAATAATACTAACCTTTCCGTCACGACCAGAACCATCAATAACTGTGGCACCAAATCCTTGATGGTGTAAATTTTCAATGAGGCCTGTTTGCTCTTTGGGTGTTATTATGCGAATAATTAGTGTACCCATTGCCAACTTTTCTTCCACTAACATTCCAATATAATTTCCAGTAGCAAAACCGGCAGCATACCCAATATAGCAGACAACATTATCGAGGTGAGTCATAATCTGACCAATTGCCACTATCCAAATAAACACCTCGAAAAAACCCAAGATGGGCGCAATCTTTTTTTGACCTTTGGATACAAGTATTATGCGTATCGTACCAATTGTTACATCACAGATTCTAGCGAAAAATATAATCAGCGGTAGAATTCCGTAAAGGAATATATTTGAGTCGGGGAATGACATATCTAGTTTGTTGTAGTTATACAAGTATAACCATTTTTCTCCAATTATGCCATAAATGAGTATGGAGACCGTTGGTCTCCATACTTTCTATTTTTTTATCCAGTTAATAATCTTTTCCGATTGTGGTTTCTCTTTTGGAGAGGCAAAATCCACCAGTTTACCATTCTCGTCTATCATAAACTTTTGGAAATTCCACGAAACTTCTGCATCCATAACTCCATTCTCACTTTTATTAGTCAACCATTTATACAAAGGGTGAATGTCCTTTCCCTTTACTGATATTTTTTCCATCATTGGAAACGTAACCCCATAGTTCTGAGTGCAGAAACTTTTAATATCGGAATTACTTCCTGGCTCTTGAGACATAAAGTTATTTGCAGGAAATCCAATGATTATGAAATTTCCGCCGCCATAGGTTTCGTATAACTTCTGTAAGTCAGTATATTGCGGAGTTAATCCGCATTTTGATGCAGTATTAACAACCAAAACCTTTTTACCTTTAAGTTCAGATAGATCGTAATCCGTTCCATCAATGGCTTTAACTTTAAAATCGTAGAAGGTACTGGTTTGGCCAAAAGCAATGGCTGCAATAACCATTAGCGAAAAGAAAGAGAGTGTTGTTTTCATATTTTGAAGTTTATGAAGAGAACGCTATTACTTCGATATTGTTCAACAATTTATATCTTTTCTATATCGGCTGCATTAACCCATCCTGAATTACCATCAGAAATTTTAACCTCTATCCAGTGTGTAAGTGAGTCCGTAATTACAACCTTTGTACCTTCGTGAAGAATGAATAGGTCTTTCCCATTTTGATCGGGAGAACTTTTTACAGTTACAACGGGCCGCAGTATTACCGCTTCGTTTTTAGTTCCATAACGATCAGCTTCCGAAAAACTTATTAGAAGAGAAACGACGAACAGAATTGCAAACAAGCTTGAGGCCAAAAATCCAGCTCGTTTGAGAAACAAGGATAACCCAAACCGCCATAATAGAATCGATGATGAACAAACGATAAATAAGAATATAGCAACAATTGCCCAACCGTTAGGATTTGCTAAACTCTTTAAATTCGATATCCAACTGTAGAGAAAGAATTGGGGAATTATTTCAATTTTATCAACCACCTTGAGCTTGGCCACATCAAGATTGTACCGGTAATCCTCATTTGATGGAGAGAGCTTTATCGCCCGTTCATAAAATAGTATTGATTGCGCTAATTCATTCATTTTGTAGAATGAGTTACCTAAATTAAAATACAAATCGGGAGCGCTGAGGCCTTTTTCGAGAATGGAATTATAGCTGTTAATAGCAGCTTGATAATTGCCATTTTGATAGGCAGTATTTCCTTGTGCCCATAATGAGTCTACGGGTTGTTCCGCAAAAGAGAATATCGTAGAAATTGAAAAGACGATTGAAAGTAACAACTTATTCATCGGAATAGAGTTTTTTAACGGTTGTTCATCTTCATTTGATGTGTAACAAATTGAAATACTATCGAATAGTTTGTTCCAAGGTGCTGATAAGTTCTACAGCATTAGAATAAACCTCTTCGCGCCGCTCTACTGTGGCCGCGGGTGAGTAACGGGCAAATTCACAAATAGAAAGTACTTCTAATAGATCCGAAATTGTTTTTTCTGCCACTGATTTTTCTTTAAGCAAGTCAACTGCTCGTTCCGAAGTTAATTCCCCTGATTTTATACTCAGCTTATCGGAAAGGTAACCCAGAATTGCGTTGTGCAGCGCATCGAAATAACTGTCGTTGTCATTTAATTTCAATGCAATAGCCGCATTTTTCAATCTCTTTTTCGCGATTTTATTAGCTGTTTTGTTTTTATATAACAGAACATCCGATTTTACTTTTTGCCGCACGGACAAGAACAATGCAAGGAGAATGGAAATAACAATTACAAGTAGATAGCCCACGTAGTAAAGCCAATTAGTGATGTATAATGCATTAACTTTTTCGAAGGTTTGTGGCTGTATACTAATATATTTTATGTCTTTGCCTAGAACCTTGAGGTCTTGTTTTGAAACGCCACCAGAAGATACAACCTGCGAACCTCCATTTGGATCGGGGAGAACAGTCATGGCAATATCAGAAGTTTTTACCGTAGTGTATGTTCCCTTTTGTGGATCAAAAAAAGTAAATTGCACTTCAGGTATTGTAAAATCACCAGCGCTTCGCGGTATCAATGGATACTCAAATATTTTGAAACCGGTGGAACCTGAATTCTGCGATTTTATACTTTCAGTAATCTTCGGATCGTATGACTCAAAATCGGGAGGAAAAGAGATTTTAGGAGCGCTAATAAGCTTCAAATTTCCATTTCCAGTGATTTTAATGCGATACGAAGCTGCTTCATTTGCCTTTAACTTGGTTCGGTCGATCGTTGATTCGATCGTAAAGTTGCCAACTGCTCCAGTAAATGTAGCGGGTTGGTTTGCGGGTAAATCCTTAACTACTACTGTAGATATTGAACTTACCAACTTTCGCTTAACGGCTTGTGAGGAAGTGAAGAAGCCATCAAAAATATTTTGAGGAGCATTTCCTCTAACTTGGATTATGCAATCGAGGATATAGGGATCGATTTTAATTTTGCCTTTCTGTTGAGGAAACAGCAGCCATTTTTTAATAACTCCTGCGCTGTATACTTTTCCATTCAATGATTCGCGTTGAAAGACAAATTGACTAGGAGTCTCAATTTCCTGACTCCAAAAGCCGTTGAACGATGGAAAGGTCATATTCTCAAAATTTGAAACACTTACCCCTCGAGAATACAGCTTAATCGTTGCGACCAAAGCTTCACCTAAGTATACCGACTGTTTCGATAACTCTACACGCACAAAGAGGTCTCCAGATTCCGATTCCGAGTTCTGACTACTTCTATCTGCTTGATTAGTTGAGTTTTCACCTTTAACAACCTCGATTTCAAAAGGAGTTGAGGTATAGGTCTTACCATTTACTTTTACTTCGGCTGAACCAATTCGATATTTCCCTTCCTTATCGGCTTGTAAAATATAGGTATATACTAAAGTATAGGACTGAGAAACCTGTCCATTTATTACTTCAAAATTACTAGAACTCGATTGGCTTGGTCCAGCAAGAACTGAAAACCCGCGAATTTCGGGTTGTGCGAATGCAGAAGGCTTTGCATTCAGGGTAAATGTAAGGGGAAATCGTTCTCCTACCTCCACAACTTGAGAAGCCGATGCCTCAAAAACAACTTCTTGACTAAAAAGAGATAATTGGCTGCATGCAAAAAGCAGTATGAGTATAAACCTTTTCATTGTATTAGTTGCGTTAATGCTAATTACCAATTTTTTTGAACCTTCACTTTTACCGGTTGACCTTTTTGTTCTCTTGCTTTTTCTTGGACTTTTTGCTCATTATTTTGGAGTGCATTCAAAATTCTCTCTGCATCATCCTTTGATATCTTTTGTTGCGGTTTTTGCGGTTGCTGTTTATCTTGATCATTTTTATCCTTATTTGGATCTTTCTTCTTTTGATCGTCGGGTTTATTTTTATCTTTATTTTTGTCGTCTTTCTTTTTTTGGTCTTGTTTCTTCATTTGCATCGCATACGCTAGGTTATACTTCGTATCCGAATCTTTTGGATTTGCTCGTAACGAGTGCTTATAAGCATTTATACTCTCATCGAACTTTTTTGCCTTGAGTAATGAATTTCCTAGATTATACAAGGTATTTGCTAAATGATCGCGTTGTTCCTTTTGCTTAACCAACGGAAGTGCCTCATTAAAAACTTTAGCAGACTCCTCCACTTTTCCTTGTTTGTATAGGGCATCACCTAGGTTAAACATGGCATCTACTGAATTGGGATTATTCTCCAATGCTTTACGATATTTTACTTCGGAATCAAGGTATTTTTCCTTTTCATACAGGCGATTTCCCATCCGTATATTCTTCTTATCAACCTGCGAGAGAGATTGAAATACGGCGAGCAGTATAACTATGAATGTAAGGATTATTTTCATTTCAAGCGAGATTTAAAAAATTCAAACTTTTCTTGCCACCGGTTTTTTCTTTCTAAAATGAAAAATTCAACGAAGAGAAGAAATAAGGCAAACCAAAGGAAGTAAAGAAATTTCTCATCATACTCTGAGTATACCTTTGAACTAAACTCTTGCTTGTCCATTTTCCGAATTTGTGCAAGCACATCATTGAGTCCAAAGTTGGAATTATTTGCGAGCGTATATACGCCCCCTGTAGCCGACGCAATGGACGAGAGTATATCTTCGTCCAACTTCGACATCACGATCTTACCGTCGGAGTCTGTTAGAAAGGCACTACTGCCTGTGCTTACCGGAATCGGTGATCCTTGAGGCTTACCAATTCCAATGGTATGGATAATAATGCCATTGTTAGCTGCCCTTTTTGCCGAAGTTAAGGCATCATCCTCATGGTTTTCGCCATCGGTAATAATTATGAGTGTTCTGCCTTTTTGATTTTGTTCGCTAAACGAGTTTACAGCCAAATCAATCGCTTTCCCAATTGACGTTCCTTGGGTTGGAACCATTCCAGGATTGATACTTCCCAGAAACATTTTTGCAGAAACATAATCGGAAGTTACCGGTAGCTGAACATAAGCATCGCCGGCAAAAACTATTAAACCAATTCGGTCGTCGGACAGTCTATCGACCAATCGCGCAATAGCTTGCTTTGCTCGTTCTAACCTGTTGGGTGAAATATCTCGAGCCAACATGCTATTGGAAACATCTAGGGCAATGACTAACTCTACTCCTCTTCGTTTAACTTCTTTAAGCTTTGCACCAAGCTGTGGACGCGCCATAGCGAAGGTTAAGGAGAGAAATACGAGGCACAACATTATTGCTTTTACGAGCGGACGTTTGGATGAGGCTTCAGGCATTAACTCCTTTAGGACCTCAAAATCGCCAAATTTACGAATAGCCCGTTTCCTTATTCGATAAGCCAAATAGTAAATGGCCATCAGTAAAGGCAATGCAATAAGCAAATATAAAAAATCAGGATTAGCGAACCGAAACATGGTATTCAATTTAAGGAATTGTTCTTAGAATTGTCACCTTAACAATAAAATCGAGTGCGATAAGTAAAAGCGCGGCAAGTGCGAATGGGAAAAATTGTTCTTCCTTTTTGCTTAAGGTTTTAATATCAACCTTCGATTTCTCAAGTTTATCGATGGCAGAGTATACTTCCTCCAGCTTACGATTGCTCGTTGCTCTGAAATATTTTCCATCGGTCATTTTAGAAATTTCTTTAAGCATGGGCTCGTCAATCTGAACTTCCATATCCTGCATCCGGATACCAAATGGTGTTTGCATTGGATAAGGAGCCATACCCATGGAGCCAACGCCAACCGTATATACCCGTATGCCATAGGTGTGTGCAATTTCAGCAGCGGTGAGAGGCGCAATTTCACCTCTATTGTTGACACCATCGGTCAAGAGAATAACAACGCGACTTTTTGCCTTGCTCTCCTTTAATCGGGAAATTGCGGTACCTAACCCATTCCCAATAGCGGTTCCATCCTCAATTAAACCACTCTGAACCTCCTTCATAAGATTAATTAGGGCAGCGTGGTCGGAAGTTAAGGGGCACTGAGTAAAACTCTCGCCGCTAAAAATGACCAGCCCGATTCTATCGTTTGGCCGGCCAGTAATAAATTGCATACCCATTGCTTTCGCAGCAGTAATTCGATCGGGTTGAAAATCGCGGGCCAACATACTACTTGAAATATCCAATGCGATAATAATATCAATCCCCTCAGTTGTCGTATTTTCCCAGTTTTCGGTTGATTGAGGACGGGCTATTGCAAAAATTATTAGGGCAAATGCCAGCGATTTTAAAACAAATGGAATATGCCTAAAGTGAGTCTTCCATGAATTCCCTACTTTCTCGAGCCCACGTATGGTTGAAAGTTGCAGCGTTGCATTTTGATCTTTTTGACGAAGAACATACCAAACGATTGCTGGAATAAGGCATAACAGCAGGTAAAGCACTTCGGGGTTATCAAAAACTAGTTGTCCCATAGTTATTTGCTACTGTTTATATCTGGTTTACTTTCATTGTTTTTCTCAACTACAGTTGATTCATCTTCAGTAACTTCAGAGAACACCTTTGTGTTTCTAACAAATGTCTCAGCATAATTAATACTCTCCTCGTTCTCAAAAGAAGTTGGGGTGTACTTTGCGAATTTTGTAAGATCGGCAATGGTAAAGATGGTTCGAAGCAAGGTCTGGTTCTCTGTAGTTACCACATTTTGGTTGCGAATACTTTGCAGGGTCTCTTCACTTGTTTGTTCTAGGGCATTTATTTGTTGCGTGCGATAAATATATACCCTTATAATTTCAGTAATGTTCGAGTGGTATTGCTTGAACTTATTGTTTTGCCAGAGTTTCTCTTGTCGTAGATTTGTCAGAAGCCGAATTGCCTGAACGTCGGCTGGTTCTTCTGTCTTAGCAATCGAAAGCAATGGTTTGTTTTGAATACGCCTAATAATAAACCAAGCAACGAGTGCAAGTAGTGCAAGAAATCCGATGCCACCAAAAAGCCATGGTGCGATTTCGCTAAAGGTAATTGGTGCTTTCATCGGTGGTTTTATGTCCCGAAGAACGGCTTTGGTGGTATCGATGGCAATCGTATTCACTTTTAAATGAAGCAATTCTGTGATTATGGTATCAGCCTTTGCACCCTTGAGTAGCAGCAACAGCCTTGGTTCGGGAATAGTATAAGATCCGCTATCGAAAGAGGTCAGCAAATATGCTTTGGATAGCGAAACCTGATCGCCTTCTTTTGCTATCGTATCCACCGGAAAATCGGCTAGTACTTCAATGCCATGCATCAAACTATCCTTATATATAGGGAACCCAATTTTGATCCTATTGGAATGAGTAACAAGAATGCGCATAGCCACTTGATCGCCAATTAGAATGCTATTGGTATCGAGCATTGCTTTATACGATAGGTTTTGTTGTCCAAATCCGGCACTACTAAAGAGTATCAGGATAGCCACCAAAAAAACCTTAAAACTATTAAAACCTGTTAGCATAATTTTTGAAACTATCTGCGTTTGAAAAGCTTAACTAAGGGTTGAACGTAATCTTCATCGGTTCCAATAGAAACGGAATCGACTCGACACTTAGAAAAAATTTCGTTTACCGATAAAGTAGCCTGATTCCACCATTTAGCATAACCATCACGAACAGAATTACTATCGGTATCTATCCATTTATCAACACCAGATTCAGCATCTTTTACCTTGAGCAATCCTACGGCAGGCAATTCTGCTTCCCTCCTATCAAATACTCTAATAGCAACAATATCATGCTTGTTACTGGCAATTCTCATTGCTTCCAAATAGTTTGGTTGGGTAGAGTTGGTCTCCTTAAAATCGATAAAGTCGGATAAAATGAAGGCAGTGCTCCGTTTTTTAATTCCATTTGTTAGGAACCGAAGGGCTTCTGAAATATTAGTTTTGTCGCTAGTTGGCTTAAATTCAATCAACTCACGAATAATCCTAAGAATGTGTCGTTTCCCTTTTTTTGGTGGCATGAATTTCTCAATCTTGTCGCTAAAGAATATGACACCAATTTTGTCGTTATTTTGAATTGCTGAAAAGGATAACACGGCACCAATTTCAGTCATAAGACCCATTTTGAGTTGGTGGGTTGATCCAAAGAACCTGGAGCCGCTAACATCAATCAGTAGCATAACGGTTAACTCACGCTCCTCTTCAAACACCTTAACGAAAGGGCTATTAAATCTTGCCGTTACATTCCAATCGATATTCCGAATATCGTCACCGTATTGGTATTCCCTAACTTCGCTAAAGGTCATACCACGTCCCTTAAAGGCGCTATGGTATTCGCCAGCAAATATATGATTTGTAAGACCGCGTGTTTTAATTTCGATCTTACGAACTTTTTTCAATAGCTCAGTTGTTTCCACGTCTACTAGTTTTTCGAGGTTTAATAATGAGCTTTAAATACCATTCATCTTCCTTAAGTATTACTGCAAACTCCTTGCCTCTTGAGACAAATCTCCATTCGTTTTTAGAGATCTTTTTATACTTACCTGTGAGTTCTTTCATAACAGCATCTCTTTCAAAAAAGTTATACATGCGATTAACGGCAGTACAAATTCCTTGATTGTTAATTAGAAACAACACCGTTTGCTCTTCGAAAGTATTCTCATACTTAATAAAGCCTTTATTTCCATTATGTATCTCTTTAGCAAAGAAAAAACCTTGTAGACTATCTTTCGCCATGCTCTTGATTTGTGAGCGAGAATACCCTATGAAGTTTTGGGCACGGAGAGTCATCGTTAAGCAGCAACTTAACTCAATGAAAAGAAATAGAAGTGCTCTACGGTACTTCAACGGTATTTAGTATTTCTGAAATTAAGTCGTCGCTAGTAAGGTTTTCTGCCTCGGCTTCATAGGTAAGCCCAATCCTATGACGGAGTACATCGCCACACACGGCGCGAACATCTTCCGGAATTACATATCCTCTCCGTTTTATAAAGGCGTATGCTTTGGACGCAAGAGCAAGGGAGATAGATGCACGTGGCGATCCACCATAGTTAATCATACTCTCGAGACGTTCAAGGTTGTATTCTTTTGGATAACGTGTTGCGAAAATTATATCGAGGATATATCGCTCAATTTTCTCATCCATGTAAACCTGCTTTACAACCTCACGTGCCTTAGCTATATCCGCAGTTGTAACTACTGGTCTTGCCGTTGGAAATTCGCTTAACAGGTTTTGGCGCATGATTAATTTTTCCTCGTCCTTTTTAGGATAGGTAATCTTAACCTTAAGCATAAAACGGTCAACCTGTGCTTCGGGAAGTGGGTAGGTTCCCTCCTGCTCTATTGGATTTTGGGTAGCAAGAACCAAGAATGGGTTATCCAGTTTGAATGTTTGATCGCCAATAGTAACCTGACGTTCTTGCATGGCTTCAAGCAGCGCGCTTTGAACCTTTGCAGGGGAACGGTTAATCTCATCCGCCAATATAAAGTTTGAGAATATTGGCCCTTTTCTCACCTCAAAAGTTTCCTTTTTTTGGCTGTAAATGAGGGTGCCAATAAGGTCGGCGGGTAAAAGATCCGGCGTAAACTGGATGCGGTTAAACTTTGCTTCGATAGAATCGGCCAATGTTTTAATTGCAAGTGTTTTTGCCAATCCAGGAACACCTTCCAGCAAAATGTGTCCATTAGAGAGTAGCCCTACCAGCAAACTTTCCACAAGGTGCTTCTGTCCAATAATCACCTTGTTCATCTCCATTCCAATGATATCAACAAATGAGCTCTCTAGCTGAATGCGCTCATTTAACTCTTTTATGTTTACCATTTCTCCCATAATACTGAGAATTCAAAGGGTTGATTAATACATTCACAAATTTGCAACTATAAACGATTTATCGGTGTTAAAAACCGTTAAAAAGAATTAAGATGGCTAAAAACATTGCCTTTTTGAGGCTTTTTAGCTTTCGTCCGCTAGTATTGTGTAATTTTACCAAAAATAATGAAAACAGAACAATGGTTCGACACTTTATAGAACTTTCCTACAATGGGAAAGATTTTGTAGGCTGGCAATTTCAGAAAAATGGAATTAGCATTCAGGAGGTTTTAAATAAATCTCTTTCAACTATCTTTCAGGAGGATATTGAAACGGTTGGCTGTGGCAGAACCGATGCAGGTGTTCATGCCAGCTACTTTGTGGCGCATTTTGATATGGAGAACCCGCATTCGCTAGAAATAGGAAAGGCCATTTATAAACTGAACAGAATACTGCCAAGGAGCATTGCGGTAAGCACTATAACGGTAGTTCAAGCAGGTGCTCATGCTCGATTCGATGCCTGTGAACGAACTTATCGATACATAATATCACCAAAAAAGAATCCCTTTCTAACGGATATGGCCTATCAATTCTCTCTTCCGCTGGATATGGATAAGATGAACATTGCCGCTGGGTTATTACTATCCATTTCGGATTTTACCAGCTTTGCAAAGCTTCATTCCGATAACAAAACAAATATTTGCCGAGTGATTAAGGCGGAATGGACGCAGGAAGCCGATACATTAGTCTTCACCATAAGTGCCGACAGATTCTTGCGGAATATGGTAAGAGCTATAGTTGGAACGTTGATTGATATTGGGTTAGGAAAACTCGAACCGGAATCAATTATTGAGATTGCCGAAGCAGAAAACAGGAATTTCGCTGGCAGTTCAGCTCCTGCCGAAGGATTATTTTTAAGCAACATTGTATATCCGTCACCAATATTCAAGCCTTAATGTCCTTGCAAAAAAAAGCGGTTTCCGAAGAATCCGCTTTTCGTTTAGGTGACAAAATATCTACTAGTATGATTTTTTCATTTTAATCTTGATCTCCTTCTTATCTCCAGCCGTCACACTAAGGTTACTGCTTTCACCGTTGATGTATGAAATCATAGAAGATTCAAAAGAATAGTTTCCTTGACAAAGGTTTGCTATTGAGAATTTACCATCAAAATCAGTATAGGCTACCTTATCGGTTCCTGCTACTTTAACGGCAACTCCAGCCAACGCTTCACCCGTTACTTCATCAATTACACTTCCGGCAACAGAACAAACAAGAACAGTGGCAGTGGTTGTTTCTTTTGCCACCCGGGTATCCTTGTTTTCCGCTATTCCATTTCCACTAATAAACAGACTTAACGAAAGTAGAATGATTTTACTGAAATTTTTCATGGCTATGTAGTCTTTAAATTTTTGTATCATTTACACTACAAATGTATGGCTGCCATGTTACTTCATTCTTAACGTGAGTTGATTTATACATTAACTTTGCGTTAAGAATTTGGAAAGACTACTTTCATAAACTCTGCGGCTGATGTTCTTTTCTTAACAGATCGTTTACCGATTTTACGGGGTTAAAGGTGATTAAGGGAACTTCAACAAATACGGTAATCCAATTGGCCATGGCACCATTCCACAAACCAGGCAACTCCTGGGCTTTAAGGATTTTACCGTCCTTTGATTTTTCTGCGATAAAACCTGTTGCTGGGTCGACAAAGTGCCGTAAGTCGAACTTCTCATTTCGGTAATTGTAAGTCCAGCATACCAGATCAACCGGATTAAAATGGGTTGATTTCTTAAAAATATCTTTGTAGGTTTTCTCCTTTAAATTGATTTGTGAACTTTCGACAATTTGGAGCGATAGAGCTCCACTCTTATCCTTTACCCAAAAGGGGCCTCCTCCCGGTTCTCCTTCATTTCGGACCATTCCACAAACTCTGATAGGTCTATCGAGAAAGCGAATTAACTCTTTGCTCCAAACTTCCATGCTATTCTCATTCTTCTTGGGCAACACAATAAAGTATTTGCGCTCAAGCAATTCTGCTAGTTGTAGAATATCTTCATCCTCTACTTTGGAGGATATTTTATTTAGAATAGTTTGCGTGATTTCTTTTATTTTCAACAGGATACCTGCAATAACCATTTTGTAGTTGACCGTCTCCTGCTTAAGATGATCGGGGACTATGTTGTCAATGTTTTTGATAAAGATTAGCGGCTCAATTCGGTCGTTAAGATTTTCGATAAGAGCACCATGTCCTCCGGGGCGGAATAGCATGGATCCATCACTATTTCGGAACGGTTCATTGTTTTCATCAACGGCAATTGTGTCAGTCGATTTCTTTTGAACAGAAAAGGTCAAGTCGTATTTTACACTGTATTGGTACTCGTATTGAGAAATCACTTTTGCTACCAACTGGTTGAATCCTTCAATATGCTCTGGCGAAACTGTAAGATGGATTTGAACCGTGCGCTCTGGGGTTGATGCGTAAAGCGCACCTTCCACCAAGTGCTCCTCGAGTGAGGTTCTTGAAATATCTTGATATTGATGAAAAAGTAATAGCCCTTTTGGCATACTGCCATAATTGAGCCCGTTTTCGCTTAAAAGGGCATCCAGTAGTTCAACGAATTTTTTCTGCTCGATCAGGTTTTTTGTCGATTTACCAACAGAATTAAGATAGTGTTCTAATTCGGGATAGAAGGCAAACTGATCGATGTGAGCAAAAAAGTGATAGGCAGAGGAAAACGATCGGTCTTCGAATTGGGAGTAGCCTTTCTTTCCAATCTCCTCGATACATTCAAAAAGCGATTTGAACATACGAGATGCGGCACCCGAAGCGGGTACAAACTTGAGGCGTTTACCAGTATAACTCTGGTATTCTTGTATATATTCTTTTACATGAACATCATCGAGAGTTACAATCCCATTGCCTGGCGTTGCTGGCAAAGTAATCTCCGAAAAGGGAAATCCCTTCTTGAAATTTTCAATTTGGGTAATAATTTTGTCGGAAGAAATACCGTATTGCTGAAGTTGAACTTCGTCTTTATCCTTTATTTCCATAATATTGTGATATTATCGCTTTATCCACTGTGTACGTGTTCGCACCAATTCTTTTTGATCCGATTCCCTTACAACATTATTTAAGTAAATACCCTTGCCTTTAGATGCCATGTTTATTTTATAGACATCTCCCAAGACTGCTTCCGCAAGAAAGTTAATGTCGAGTGTTCCAATAATCATTTCGGAGTAATGCTCTTGCGAGTATACATCGCTAATCCACTCGAAATAACGAGTATTTTTAACATTTCCATCCACGTCAACATCGCTACTATTAACCAAACCAGATGAATGGTTCCATGCACATGGCAGCGCATCAACCTTAGCAGGATGCTCCTTTATAGCGAATATTTCATCCGAAACAGGGATTGATCCCGCAACCAGTTCAATTTTTTGGGCACGGCGGGACTCTATGTTAATCAACGACCACGCGGAAGTGGCTCTGATGATAGGTTTATCCAAATTACTGGAGTTAAATAGTAAAAAATCGCGGTATAAAAATTGATCATCACTTGATTTTGGCCAGGTAACGAGTGTAACCTCTGAATCGAGGATTGGCATCTCATCAATTACAATATTTATTCGGCTAAGAATATAACAGAGGTCTTGCGAGCGTAGTTCTTTCTGGTCTAACCCAATTGATGTTGCTTGCCTTTCAGCACTTTCTTGAAATATTTGAAGAAGTGATGAGATTTTAAGATTACTGTAACCATCCAAGTTATCGGACTGGATCCTGTATTTATCTCTACCCTTAGGGATTATATCCTCCATATTGAACCAATTCATCTGTAAAAACAAGGTCTTAAGATAGGAATATTAGGTAGATATTGCCCATAATTATCAAACTTTTCGAAAAGGTTACTTCGCTATCCTCCAAATTGCTTAAAATTGATTAGAAAAAGAAAAGGGCAAGGAATGAATTCCTTACCCTTTTGAAAGACTTTTCCGCTTGTTGTTATTTTTTGAGTTTTTCCATGAATTTCTCAATATTTATAATGTATCGGCTGTGAGTTCCTTTTCCAATCAGGCCTTCCTCGTCGCTTGCCACAACTTCAAAATCAAGTTTTCGACCATCAACCTTAGTAAGGGTTGCCATACATTTCACAACTTTGCCCATTGGGGTTGCCTTTACATGAGAAACAGAGATATCTACCCCAACACTACTAAAGCCTTCGGGTAGATACGGCAGCACTGCATTTAAGCAGGCATTTTCCATGAGTGCAACCATCGCTGGAGTAGCAAAAACCTCCACCAGTCCCGAACCGTATTTACTGGCAGTATCGTTAGCCGTAACAGTTTGGGTAGATTCGAAGGTTATTCCATGGGGTATAATAATATCTGCCATAAACCAACTTTATTTTAAATTTTCCATTACACCTATTTTCTAAGTGCTTTCAGCTTTACAGCCATACCTTCGGCTAGTAATTTACAATTGGCAAGCTTTTCGTCGTTGGGCATCCCAAAAATATCGGCAGGTTGTGCAGCCATTTCCCATCCAATGTTTTCAGCAAATTTGGTGAGATTCTTTACTCCTCCTCCATTCCAGCTGTAGGAGCCAAACAACCCAAGCAAGTGATCTTTTACGCCCATATGTTCAAGTTCTCGAGTTAGGTTCTCCATCAATGGAAACATTTCAGAATTATAAGCACAGCTGCCAAGCATTACTCCCTTATACTTCCATATTTCATTGATTAAATGCGAAATATGTGTTCTTGAAACATCAAAAACACGAATATTCGTTATCCCATTTTCAACAAGCTGGCGCGCAATATAATCGGCAACCTCTTCAGTATTTCCATACATTGAAGCATAGATGATAACAACCCCTTCCTCCGTTTGATACTTGCTCCATTTATCATAAAGTCCAAGAACCTTTTGCGGATCGGTGCGCCAAACTGGCCCATGGGTTGGGCAAATGGCTTTAACCGGAACGCCTTCTAGTTTCTTGAACGCTTTTTGAACCATATTGCAATACTTACCTACGATATTGGAGAAGTACCGACGCATTTCATCTTCATAGTAGGCGAAGTTGATTTCGTCATCGAAAACGCCACCATCCAAAGTGCCAAAAGATCCAAATGCATCACCCGAAAACAAAACTGCATCAGTCTGGTCGTAGGTCATCATAGTTTCTGGCCAATGAACCCATGGGGTCATCACAAATTTTAGTTTATGATATCCAAGATCCAAAGTGTCACCGTCATCAACAATATGGAGGTTGTCCTTGATTCCCCAGTAGGCCTCAATAATCTTAAAAGTTTTAAGATTTCCAACAATCTTAACACCAGGATACTTGTCAATAATTGCCTTAATTTCGCCGGAATGATCTGGCTCCATATGGTTGATAATAAGGAAATCGAGCCTTCTCCCGTTGAGCATTGCATCAACTTTCGATACAAAATCACCGCCGGAACGCAATTCGACAGTATCAACTAAAGCAGTCATATTGTCGAGAATGAGGTAGCAATTGTAGGCAACGCCCTTATCCAATGGCCACATATTTTCGAAAAGGAATTTCCTCCGATCGTTAATACCTAGCCAATATACTTTCCCTGTAACTTTTAAAGGATTCATGGTGAAATATTTTTGTTGTTACTATTACCTTACCAATACTTTCCGTCGCAAAAATAAGCAAAGCTAGGATGAATCCATTGGTTATACAAAAATAATACGTCGATAATTGGACCATAGGTTTCGTGCCAATCTTCTGTATTCAAACCAGAGAAAGACATTTGACTATACAGACAATAGCAGAATAGACTTAGTGAAATAATAAAGGGGATACAAATTTGTATCCCCAATTATAAAGAAGAGAGTAGCGATTATTTTTTTACAAAAATTGAAAAGCCCCATGGCTCAAAGGTGAACTCTTTAGTTGATTCGAGTTTAACTTCTTTACCGAGAAGCCAATCCATATAGTTTCCTGCAAGAACTTCGTTTTCAAGAGTTACCGTTTGTTTTTCCTTACTAAAGTTAAATACTGCAAGCACCTTGCCACCTTCATTCTCGCGGGTGAATGCATAAACAAATGGATTCTTGGATTTGATACGGAACATATCCGCCCCCTTTTCACCATTCATTAAGGCTGAATTAGTTGATTTTAACTCAACCATTTTCTTATAAAAAGGAGTCCAAGGGCTTTCATTCCATAAAATTGTATCCTTCTCAAAGAACAGGAGACGTTTACTTAGGCCAACTTCTTGTCCACTATAAATAAGAGGCATTCCCGGTACTACAAAAGAAAAGACACCCATTGCTTTAACGGCGGCGCCCATTCTTTCAAACTCTGTTCCATTCCAGCTGTTTTCGTCGTGGTTGGTAATGAATACCATCCGGAATGCATTCTTTGGAAATCGCACTAGTTCCTTTTGAAAGAATGAATCCAATTTTGCAACGGAATCTTTACCTTGAGCAATTGTATTCATCAAGTGGTGTAGGTCCCAAGAATAGGTCATATCGAAAGCATATTCCTGCAAATCGGGTTGTTCCGCTTCGGCAAGCATAAATACAGGTTTGATTTTATCCAATTCGGCACGAGCTTTGTTCCAAAATGGTGTTGGGACCATTCCTGCAACATCACAACGGAATCCATCCACATCGGCCTCAGTAATCCAATATTTCATGGCACCAATCATATAGTCGTGCAATTCTGGTTTTGAGTAATCGAGTTGGGCTACGTCTGTCCAATCAAATGGTGCTAATATTTTCCCAGTAGAATCTTGCTTAAACCATTCGGGATGTTGACCGATAAGTGCGTTGTCGCGAGATGTATGGTTCGCAACCCAATCGAGAATTACTTTCATGCCGTTGTCATGAAATGTTTTCACAAGGTCTTTAAACTCTTCCATAGTCCCAAACTCAGGGTTAATTGCCATGTAATCTTTCACAGCATAGTAACTGCCGAGCGAACCCTTTCTCTCTTTTTCACCAATTGGGTATATTGGCATAAGCCATATAATCTTAACTCCAAGATCTTTTATTTGGGGTATTCGGGTTTTCAACTCTGTAAAAGTTCCCGATGGTGTATATTGTCGAACATTCACCTCGTAGATGGTGGCATTGTCCGACCACTCTGGGTGAACAATTTGAAACTTTTCGGCAGGTTGTTTGTTCTCATTACCATTGCAGGAAGTAAGGGCAATAGCAGAAGCGATCAAAAGCGCCAAAATAAAGCTCGTAAAATACAAGCGCAATCGTTTTAACATTGAGGTCATAGCTATAATTATTAAAGTTACAAAACTTATTATCAGTTATTTACAAATATAAAAAATAAAATTTAGTTTCCCATTTCATCATACATTTCGAACAAAAAGCTATTTTTGTATAGTGGTAAATTTCGCTAAATGTAAGATAAAACGTTAATTACAAATATATTAACATCATGAAAAGAGTTTTAGTTGCTACCGGAGGAGGCGATTGTCCGGGATTAAATGCGGTAATAAGGGGTATAGTAAAGCGGGCAGCCCAAGAACAAGACTGGGAGGTAATTGGCAGCATTCAATCATTTGATGGTATTCTGCGCGAACCAACAGAAATAAGAGTACTCGATGAGAGAGCTGTTGCTGGCATTCACGTTCAAGGCGGTACACTTATCGGTACAACCAACAAAGGTGGTCCTTTTGCTTGGCCTGTAAAAAACAGTGATGGTACTTGGTCGGCAGTTGATCGCTCCGACGAAATGATAAGAAAACTTCAATACCTAGGAGTCGACGCTGTTATTAGTATTGGCGGTGACGGTTCACAAGAAATAAGCCAAAGATTATACGAAAAGGGGCTAAATGTAATTGGCGTTCCTAAAACGATTGACAACGATCTTTCTGCAACAGATTTTACTTTTGGATTCCAAACAGCCGTTCAAATTGCAACTGATGCCGTTGATAAGTTAGTAACCACTGCTGCAAGTCATAACCGGGTATTGATTCTCGAGGTTATGGGACGTAATGCAGGTTGGATTGCACTACACGCTGCTGTTGCTGGTGGAGCGGACGTTTGCTTGATTCCAGAAATACCATACAACCTTGATAAGGTGTTAGAGCGATTGAATGGCCGTTTCTCAAAGGGAAAAGGATTTGCAATTGTTGTAATTGCTGAAGGAGCGAAACCTGTTGGAGGCGATATCACTTCCGAAAAATCAGACGAGGTGGGCTATGCAAACCTTCGAATGGGCGGAGTTGCTTCCAAACTAATGAAGGATCTAAAAATGGCTGGTTTCGAAGCAGATATGCGTGAAACTGTACTGGGTCACCTTCAACGTGGAGGTATCCCAAATGCTTACGATCGAGTTCTTGCGACTCAGTTCGGTGTAAAAGCCTTTGAGATGGTTTTGGAGGAAAACTTCGGAACAATGGTTGCCTATCGACATCCAGACATTATTTCGGTTCCCCTTATTGAAGCCATAAACCGACCAAATTTTGTGGAGCCAACCTGTTCCTTGGTTGTTACTGCAAAAGGGGTTGGAATTAGTTTTGGAGATTAATTCTAGCAAAATAAAAAAAGCGGCGTAAGCCGCTTTTTTTATTTCCATACATTCTAGTTCTCAAGTAGAATTACTTTGGAACTTCGCGCTGGAAGCATCACTGTTTTAGTAATATCCAACGTTTCCTTTTTTAGAATATCGAAGCCTTTGGCTGTATTGTTTAATACCTCATTAAAACGCTTCATTCCCAATTCTACATCCTTGTCACTTGCATTTAACACTACCATTACTGTCTGCTGAGCATGAACTCGAAAATACACGTAAACATTCTCTTCGGGAACAAACTGAATTAAGCTACCCTTAGTTAAGGCTGGTGATTCTTTACGCCACTTTGCCAGTTTTGAAAAAAAAGTATATGCTTCATTCTGTATTTGGGTTCTACCTTCAGGCAAAAATGCATTGGCCGTATCCGAAGGCCATCCACCGGGGAAGTCCTTCCTTAAGTTTCCATCTCCATTAGCCTTATCTGCGGCCATCAGTATCTCATTTCCATAGTAGAACTGAGGAATACCTCTAGTTGTTAGCAGAAAGGTCATAACCATTTTATACTTGTTTATGTCTACTGCCTCGTTTGTTTTAAACAATCGGCTAAGATCATGATTATCTGCAAATACCATAATATTATTAGTATTTGCATACAGGAAATCTTGGGAGATAATATCATATAGGCGAATTAGACCGGTATCCCAACTTGCTGGCTCATCAAATGCTTTTTCGATAGCACCCATCAACGGAAAATCCATCACGGTTGGTAAATTTGAATTATAACCGCGAGCAGTTGGTGAATTCATCTGCCAGTACGAAACCCAAGCCGGTTGATTCATCCAAACCTCTCCTACGATGTTAAGGTTCGGGTATTCCAGCATTAACTTTTGCCCCCAAATGGACATAAAATCGGCATCGGGATAAGGATGTGTATCCATTCTGATGCCATCAATTCCCGAAAATTCTATCCACCAAATGCTATTCTGAACTAGATAATCGGCAAGTAACGGATTTCTTTGATTTAGGTCGGGCATGGAAGGAACAAACCATCCGTTAGCCATCTTTTTAATATCCGATTTTGCAGCATGAGGATCGGAAATCGAAGCAGCACGGAAACTCGAGTTTGTATATTCAGGCCACTGGTTCAACCAATCCTTGGAGGGCAAATCTTTAATCCACCAGTGTTGGCTGCCACAGTGATTAAAAACCATGTCCTTAATAACTTTAATTCCATTTGAGTGGAACTTGTCTACCATGCCTTTATAATCAGCATTCGATCCAAATCGGGAATCAGTTTTGTAGTAATCGGTTATAGCGTAGCCATGATAGGAGGAGTTATCCATATTATTCTCATCCATAGGGTTAAACCAAACTGCAGTTACCCCAAGATTTTTGATATAGTCAATGTTCTTTTCAATACCCTTTATATCTCCACCATGTCGGGCATATTGGTCTTTTCGGTCTACAGTATCCTTGTAATTAGGTAGTTTATCATTTTTCAAATCACCATTAGCGAACCTGTCAGGCATAATAAGGTATACAACATCTTCACTGCTAAAGCCTTTCCTTTCAGCCGATCCTTCAATGCGCGCTTTCAACTCATACGTTACGGAAGAAACCTGTTTTCCATTTTTGGTGAAGGAGATCTTCAACATTCCCGGTTTGGCCTCTGGCATAATCCCTAAATAGAGGAAGATGTAATTTGGATTTTCGGGCTTCACTTCTTTTCGAACAGAGACACCCGGATATGAGATAGATGCTGAAGTAGTGGCAATCCCTTTTCCATAGATTACGAGTTGAAGGCTACCATCCTTCATTCCAGTCCACCAAAAGGGAGGATCGATTCGCTCTGGTTTCTGTGCAAATAGGCTTGCCATACTCAGCACAACCAATGAGAATAGTAAGAAAGATTTTTTTGTCATGGTTCATAATTTTTTATGAAAAAGGGTTGGTCCGAATATGCTTTCGGCAACCAACCCTTCGTCGTTGTTATTATGTTTTGGTGCCCGAAGGGCAATTACTTATTTCGACCTACTGCATTTAAGTCTTCAAATGCCTCTTTAAGACGTGCCACCATCTCCTTTTCGCCCTCACGTAGCCAAACACGAGGATCGTAAAACTTTTTATTTGGAGAATCGGTTCCTTCAGGATTTCCAATTTGACCTTGAAGGTAGTCCTTCTTTGCTATTGAGAATTTACGGATGCCGTCCCAGTATGCCCATTGCATATCGGTATCAAGGTTCATCTTCACAACTCCGTATGAAATTGCTTCGGAGATAAGGTGTTTTTCGGAACCCGAACCACCGTGGAAAACAAAATCAACTGGCTTTGCTGTGGTTTTATATGCTTTTTGAATAAACTCTTGGGAATCCCGCAGAATCTTGGGATTCAAAACAACGTTACCCGGTTTATAAACGCCGTGTACGTTTCCAAAAGAAGCGGCGATGGTAAAGTTTGGGCTAATTTTGCTCAACTCTTCATACGCATAGGCAACTTCTTCGGGTTGAGTATACAACTTGGAGCTGTCAACATTGGAATTGTCGACACCATCCTCTTCCCCACCGGTGATACCCAATTCGAGTTCGAGGGTCATGCCCATCTTACTCATACGGGTAAGATACTTTTTACATATTTCTATATTCTCTGTCAAAGGTTCTTCGGAGAGATCGAGCATGTGTGAACTGAACAAAGGGGAACCTGTTCTTTTAAAATGCTCCTCGCCAGCATCTAGCAAGCCATCAATCCAAGGTAAAAGTTTCTTTGCTGCGTGATCGGTATGAAGAATTACAGTAACACCATAAGCTTTAGCTAGGGTATGTACATGAAGAGCACCGGCAATTGCGCCAAGAATGCTTGCATTTTGGCCATCGTTAGAAATGCTTTTGCCAGCAAAAAAGGCTGCACCGCTATTCGAAAACTGCACAATTACTGGAGTATTTACTAGGCGGGCTGTTTCAAGAACAGCATTTATGGTGTTTGTACCGGTGACATTAACGGCTGGAAGTGCAAATTGGTTAGCTTTTGCAAAGGCGAAAATTTCTTGAACGGTTTTGCCCGTTACAACACCAATTGGGAAACGATTGTTGCTCATCATAATAATAGTTTATTGAATATTTTGTTCTCATGCAAAGATAAAGAAAAGCGATGAGAGGAAAAACCTCTCATCGCTAAACAAACTATTATTTGGATAGTTCAGCAACAATATTGCTATTCTTTGCAACTGTGTAAGGTTTTCCATACACCATGATTTGGCTGTCGGGCCCATGTTCATTGAATACCATGACTTCCTCGGTGGTTACTCGAATGCGGAGTGCCGTTCCACGATGCACAATTCGGAACGAATAGGCATTCCAACCCTGGGGTATACTTGGCGTAAAACCAACTTTACCATCAACCACACGCATGCCACCAAAGCCTTCTACAATTGACAACCAGGTGCCGGCCATGCTGGTAATATGAAGACCTTCTCGAACTTCCTTATTGTAGTCGTCAAGGTCAAGACGTGCAGTTCTAAGATAAAGTTCGTAAGCTTGGTCGGTCTTGCCTATTTTGGAAGCAAGAATTGAGTGAACGCAAGGGGACAGAGAGGACTCATGCACCGTTCTCGATTCGTAGAATTCGTAGTTGCGCCGAATGGTCTCGATATCAAATCGATTCTCTAAAAAATAAATTCCCTGCAGAACATCGGCTTGCTTAATATAGCAGGAGCGAAGAATTCTATCCCATGACCATTTTTGGTTCAAAGGCCGGTTTTTAATATCCAGATCCTTTACCAGAATTTGTTCCTTATCCATGTATCCATCTTGCTGAAGGAAAATCTTCAATTTCTCCTCGGTTGGATAATACATGTTCTTAATAATATCTTGCCATTTGCCGACTTCCTTCTTATCATCGAAGGCCGTTTTGGTAATGATCTCCTTATAGCGTGCAATGTTGGTCTCTTTAACCTTCTGCAGTGCCTCAATGGTATACTCCAAGCACCAGCACGCTATAGTATTGGTATACCAGTTGTTATTTACATTGTTTTCGTACTCATTGGGACCAGTTACGCCAAGCATTACATACTTTCCCTTTGCTTCGGAGAAAGTAATCCGTTGAGCCCAGAAGCGGCTAATTCCCATGAGCACTTCAAGCCCTTTATCGGCAAGGTAGGATTCATGACCGGTATAGCGGATGTAGCTGTTAATGGCAAACGCAATGGCGCCATTGCGGTGAATTTCCTCAAAGGTGATCTCCCACTCGTTATGGCACTCTTCCCCATTCATGGTAACCATTGGGTAAAGCGCAGCACCGTCAGTAAAGCCTAGTTTTTCGGCATTTTCAATGGCCCTTTGGAGGTGGTTGTATCGATACACCAGCAAATTTTTTGCTACCTCTTCGCCAGCAGTGGCCATATAAAAAGGTAGGCAATATGCTTCGGTATCCCAATAAGTGCTTCCGCCATATTTTTCGCCGGTAAACCCTTTTGGTCCGATGTTAAAGCGTGCATCTTTCCCAGTATAGGTATGATTGAGCTGAAGTATATTGAAGCGGATACCTTGCTGTGCGGCAACGTCACCCTCAATTACAATATCGCTGTGCTCCCACTTTTGAGCCCACTCGTTTATATGATCTTTGAGTATTGCATGAAAACCCTTACTGTTTGCATCTTGCAATTTCTTACGAGCAACCTGCATCAGGTCCGAAACCTTGTGGTCGAGAGAGGTTACAACCGTTGCATACTTATAAACAACAATCTCTTCATCGCTATTGGCATTTAGAATCACTTTGTTTCCTAGAAGAAGGTCTTCTTCAACTAAATGTGCCTTTGTTGTTAGCTTATTGCCTCCAGCAAAAACGTCAAAGAGCATTCCGGTGCAAATATTGAAATCGAGTTTCTTCGTTTTCGATGTAATATATGCCTCGTGATGGTAGCAGGAACCATCGGTTTTCTCCCAAAACTTCTCATTATAGTTAGAATCCTCATTTTCAACATCCGCATCAATGTAGGGAAGGATTTCTAAGCTTACGCTTTGGTTCAATGGTGTGATTGAATACCGAATAAGACCCAGTTCATGTTCGGTAATACTTAAAAAACGTGTAGACTTCACGTGTAACTGAATACCCGATTGCATAGCCACGGTAAACTCCCGTTCAAGTACCGATTGCTTCATGTTCAGCTCTCTGCGGAATTCAAGAATCTTACAGGTAGCCAAATCGAGCATCTCACCATCAACCTTAACGTCGATGCCGATCCAACTCGGTGCATTAATCACTTTTGCGAAATATTCAGGGTAGCCATTTTTCCACCAGCCCACTCTTGTTTTATCAGGGTAATAAATACCGGCGATGTAGTGACCTTGCAACGTGACGCCCGAATACTTCTCCTCAAAGTTGGCACGTTGGCCCATATGTCCGTTCCCGATGCTAAAAAGGCTTTCGGAGTCCCTACTCTTTTCGGGATGAAATCCTTCTTCAACAATACTCCATTCGTCGTGCTTCAGATAGGTGCTCATACAAATATTTTTTTGAAGTCTTAAAACTTAATTAGTTCGATGTTTGCATTTTCAAATCCAGGTACTACCTTATCGGCACGGCCCAAAATCTCTGGCGATCCAATTCCGATACATTTCATTCCGGCAGCCAATGCCGCTTCTATGCCAGCAGCAGCATCCTCAAAAACCACACAATTGGTTGGGTTTTCATTTAGTTCCTGTGCTGCCAATAGAAATACTTGAGGATCGGGTTTCGCTTTAAGTGCCTTATTTCCATCAATTACGGCATCAAAGAAGGATTGAAGTTGAACGCGCTCAAGGATCAACATTGCATTTTTACTGGCTGATCCGAGTGAAATTTTAATACCCTTTTCGCGCAGCATCGTCAAGAAACTTATCACCCCGGGAAGAATCTCATCAGGAGTCATTTTATAGATATACTCCAAATACCACTCGTTCTTTCTAGCAGCCATAACTACCTTTTCCGCATTGGAATAGGTAAGTCCACCAACTTCCAGTAAAATATCAAGCGAGGTCATGCGACTAACCCCTTTTAATCGTTCGTTATGCTCAATGGAGAATTCAAAGCCCAGCTCATTGGCTAAGCGGTTCCATGCGAGATAGTGGTACTTTGCAGTATCCACAATCACTCCGTCGAGATCAAATATGCAAGCCTTTATTATCATTGGTAACAAAATTGCGATGGTTATCTTATTTCGTTTTTGTCGTGTACAAAGAATACTCCAATAGCCGCAAATACCATGGATAAGCCGGCAACACCAAGCATGAATATCGCTTGCCCTCCAAGAAGGGCAAGGATAACTCCGCCTAAAAGACCAGCTGCTATTTGTGGAATAGTTATGGATGCATTAAAAATACCCATGTAAACACCCATCTTGCTTGCAGGAAGTGATGAAGAAAGGATGGCATATGGCATTGCTAAAATTGCAGCCCATGAAATACCTACTCCCGCCATTGCAAAAATCAGCATATATTGGTCTTTTATAAAAATCATCGATAAAAGGCTTAAACCACCTAATAATAAGGAATAGCGATAAGTATTCTTTCGACCAATAATTCGGGCAATACGTGGCATGAGCATTGAGAAACCAGCTGCGAAGGCGCTATAGCAGGCAAATATTACACCTGTCCAGTTTCCAGCAGCATTAAATGCGGCGGAGGTTGAATCGGTTGGAACTACTCCCCATACATTCTGGGCAATTCCACTGGTAGTATACACCCACATTAAAAACAAAGAGAACCAAGAGAAAAACTGGACAATAGACAGCCGCCACATGGTTTCTGGAATATCTTTTAGTAGCGTTAGAAAGGATGTGTGCTTCTTTTCTTCAGCAGTGATATTATTAAGTTCCTCATACTCTTTTGGCGGAAATTCCTTAGTAGTGAAGGATGTCCAGAGAACTGTTATAAGCAAAATAGCACCCCCAATGTAGAAAGCCCATATTACAGTTGGTGCTACTTTTGCACCTTCTGCCGGAATATTCGACACACCAATATAGGTGAGTAAAAATGGAAGAATCGACCCTAAAACAGCTCCCGTATTAATGAGAAAACTCTGAACCGAATAACCAATGTTGCGCTGATCGTCGTTAACCATATCGCCCACCAATGCTCGGAATGGCTGCATCGTTACATTAAACGATGTGTCCATGAATAGAAGCATGACGGCACCAAATATTAAGGGTGGAAATAGGTAGGTGAAAAATTCCGAGTTCGGCATGAAAAACATGGCGAGGGCTGAGGCAATGGCTCCACCAAGAATAAATGGCACGCGTCGGCCCAACCGAGTCCAGGTCTTATCGCTTGACAGACCAATAATAGGCTGGACGAGCAATCCCGCAAGTGGTGCGGCTAACCAGAAATAACTTAAATGGCCTACATCCGCACCTAAGGAAGAGAGAATACGGCTGGTATTACCATTTTGCAGGGAATAACCAATTTGAACGCCAAGGAAGCCAAAGGAGAGATTCCAAATTTGCCAAAAACTGAGGTGTGGTTTTTTAGCCATACTACTATGCGTTTAGTTGTTTGAAAGGTTAGATGCCAGATTTGCAAACTATTGCAAAATATCATATCCCAATGCACGCCCATCAATGGCGAACTTAGGTTGTGGGTATTTCTGCGGATATTGCTTACAACTCTTTCTCAAAAATATGAAAAAGAACCGAATTAACACACCTATCCAGAGCAGAACCACTTAAATATGAGGAGATTTAAGGCATTCAATCCCATATCTAAATCGATTGCGGATAGAGTAAAAAAAAATAAAAAAATCTTAATATTCAGTTAACAAATGACCTTGAACGCTATATTTCGCAAGCATTAATGCCTATTTTGATCCGCAATTTCTTGTAAATTGAGCATTAGGGGACATGGAAACGATCCAATAAAATTTGCTATTTGCTCGCTTGATAACCATTAGGATAAAACCAAGCCTAATGCAGCACGATTATTAGTACAGCAGGTAGTGCATACGGAAACGGGCCCACTAAATGTGAGCCCGCTAACAACACCTTTATATAATAGGCGAAATTCAGAATAGCGATTACACCCTTAATGAGCTGTTTCTCTGAACTAATTCGGCCTGCAAAACCTCTGAGACAATTTCAGTATTTTCTTCGATACTACTGAGCCGTTTATGGAGCATTTCCATGGCACGAATACCCATCTCTTTGCCAGGTTGTCGAATTGTGGTAAGAGTAGGATAAATCATTTTCGCAATATCATCATCCCCATATCCTACAACAGCCATATCGTCTGGAACAAGTTTGCCTAACAATTTGAGCGATTGAATAACCCCAGCAGCCGTAAAATCGTTTACGGTAAATACCGCATCGAATTGCAAACCGCTGCTTACCAATTCCGGCATTTTTTCGAGTGCCTTATCAAATGTATCGCACGAAACAACAAGCTTCTCATCAAATGGGATATGATTGTTCTCCAATGCCTGCAAATATCCTTTTAGTCGTTTTCGACCAATAAGCCTTGTTTGTGGTCCGGCAAGGTGAAGGATACGTTTATGTCCACCATCAATTAGATGCTGAACGGCCTTAAGGGCACCTTGAAAATCGTCAATAACAACGCTATCGCTTTTGAAATCGTCAGGAATCCGATCGAAGAACACGATCTCAATCCCCTCCTCCTTAAACTGGCGGAAGTGGTCATACTTCACTGTCTCTTTCGAAATAGAGATTAGTAGCCCATCAATTCGACCATCGGCTAAGGCGGCCATCGCTTCAACCTCTTTATCGAAAAGTTCATTCGATTGTGCGATCATCACACTATATCCGTATTTTGTAGCCACCTCATCAATTCCGCTGATCACTGAAGAGAAAAAGTAGTGTACTATTTGGGGAATAATTACCCCCACCACATTACTCTTTCGATTCTTCAGACTTAGGGCAATCGCATTCGGTTTATATTTCAATCTATCTGCCAGTTCCTTCACAACCCTACGAGTTTCCTCGCTAATATCAGGATGATCTTTCAGGGCGCGTGAAACAGTGGATGGCGATACGCCTAATTCGCGAGCTATGTCCTTGATTGTTACTGGATGTGGCTTCATATGAACTTTATTGGTAATATTCAAATGTAATTAGATTAATGGAAAGGTCAAAATAGGTGTTAATTCTAAATAAAATGACAAACGTCATTCCAATAAAGATCAATTTGCAATCGATTGCGGTTTCGTTTGCATTGATTTACACGGCATAAGGTATTAACTTCACATATAAAATACGTTAACTTTACCTAAATTGAGCAGCGCAAAATCTAAAAAAGAATTATAAACAAAAAATTATTGTTTTACCTAAGCCTAATGTAAGTATTATGAAGCACCTCTTCACACTTGTAGGACGAATGCTATTAGTTAGCATCATTCTATGCTCAGGGGGCCTGGCTTATGCTCAAGACCTATCTGTCTCGGGTAAAGTCACCGATGCCTCGAACGGTTCAACCATGGTTGGAGCAACCGTTTATGTAAAAGGAACCAGCAATGGTACCGCCACTGATCTAGATGGTAACTACACAATTAGCGTTGCCAGTCAGAACACGCTGGTATTTTCGAGTATTGGTTACACTACGCAGGAAGTAGTGGTTACCGGTAATATTATTAATGTTGTGCTAAAACCCGCAACAGAGCAAATCGATGAGGTTGTAGTTATCGGTTATGGTACAGTAAAGAAATCTGATGCAACAGGATCAGTTGTTGCAGTAAGTTCGGACCGATTCAACAAGGGTGCCATTACTTCTGCGCAAGATCTATTAGTTGGCAAAAGTGCTGGTGTTGTAATTACAAATGCTGGCGGAGCTCCCGGAAGTGGCTCAACTATTAGGATTCGTGGAGGTTCTTCGTTGAATGCTTCAAATGATCCTTTGATTGTTGTTGATGGTGTTGCCATCTCAAACGAAAACGTTTCGGGAAGCAGCAACTTCCTCTCCTTTATTAACCCAAACGATATTGAAACCTTCACGGTACTTAAAGATGCTTCGGCAACTGCTATTTACGGGTCTCGTGCATCGAATGGTGTTATTATAATTACCACTAAAAAAGGTAAAGTAGGAAGTGCATTTTCTGTAAGATACGATGGCAATACATCGATATCTAGCGCAATCGAATTTTTAGATGTGTATTCCGCTGACGAAATAAGGAAGATCGCATTCGACAAGCAAGATCTTTTTGGTGTTAGCAGCTTTACCCGCCTTGGAAATAGTTCGACCAATTGGCAGAAGGAAATTTTCCGCACTGCTATTTCACAAGATCACAACGTAAGTGTAACGGGTGCCTATAAAACATTACCTTATCGTGTATCTGTTGGATATACCGATCAGAATGGTATTATGAAAAACACCGACCTACAAAGGACAACAGGATCGATTAATTTGGATCCTAGTTTTCTTGATGGTAGCCTTAAAGTTTCGGTTAACGCCAAAGGAATGTATACCAAAAATAATTTTGGTGATGCAGGAGCATTAGGATCAGCTGTAAATATGGATCCAACCAAACCAATTAAAGATGGCAATGCCGTTTCTGACGGATATTTTCAGTGGGCAAACTACGGTTCTAGCCTTGGCACATCTAATCCTGTAGAACAGTTAATGGCTGCAGATAATAAATCAGAAGTGTCTCGTTTTGTTGGAAATGCTCAGATTGATTATAAACTTCCATTTATTGAAGGGTTAAAGGCCAACCTAAATGTGGCGACAGACTTCACTAAATCGGACGGTTATAACAATCGACCAATAACATCTCCAACCGGACTAACTGGTGGCTACTTAGGACGATTGAGCGATTACAATGCAAAAAGTTATAATAACCTTCTCGATTTTTACTTCAACTATAATAAAGACTTAACTGAAGTATCGAGCAAGTTAGATTTAACAGCAGGTTACTCATGGCAACACTTCAAACGTGAAGGTGGTTCTTATACCGATGGTGTAATACCTAACAGTAATGCTCCAGTTACAACTTCATACATTTCTGAAAACTATCTCGTTTCATTTTTTGGACGATTGAACTATACCTTCATGGATCGGTATTTGTTTACCGCAACCCTTCGTAACGACGGTTCATCTCGCTTTGCAGGTTCCAATCAGTGGGGTCTTTTCCCTGCAGCAGCTCTTGCTTGGAAAATTAAGGACGAGACGTTCCTAAAGGATGTAAAGGTTGTTTCTGAAATGAAACTTAGATTGGGATGGGGTGTCACTGGACAACAAGATATTGGAAGCGATTATCCATCTCAGTCAGTATTCATCGCCTCATCTCCAGGATCGTTTTATCTCATCGATGGAGAATATATCCCTACATTGCGCCCTGGTGCATCCGACCCAAATATTAAATGGGAAGAAACAACAACCCAGAACATTGGTTTAGATTTTGGGTTCGTAAACGACCGTATTTCTGGATCTATCGACGTATACAAGCGCAAGACCAAAGATCTATTAACCATTGTTCCAATACCTACAGGAAGCAATAACTCAAATAGACTCTTCACTAATGTTGGTAGTCTTGAAAACAGTGGTGTTGAATTATCAATTAACACCCGACCTATTTCTAAAAAGGACGTGTCGTTGGAGTTAGGGTTTAATGTTACTTATAACAAAAATAAGGTTACTAAATTGCTGATGAGCGATGATCCAAACTTTCCAGGTATTCTTGAGGGTGATGCATTTACAGGGATTAAGCAAGTTGTAAAGGTTGGTTACCCTGCTCACTCATTTTACTTAAATCAGCAAGTTTACGATGCCAACGGCAATCCAATTGAAGGTTTGTATGTTGATCTTTCAGGTCAAGGCGGAGTTGTTAGCGGAGATAATGCAGACAGATACATTTCAAAGAGCCCATCACCGGATTACCTACTAGGATTCTCGGCACGATTTACTTACAAGAATTTTGACTTCTCCGGATCGGCTCGCGCAAGCATTGGCAACTACGTTTACAACCTTGTATCAGCAGGTGCTTCTTACGACCAAATGTTTCAGCTTAACTACTGGAAGAATTTTACAAGACAATTGAATGAGACCCAATTTGTAAAGCGTCAGTTCTCGAGCGATCACTTTGTTGAAGATGCTTCGTTCTTCAAACTTGACAACTTAAGTGCAGGTTACAACTTCGACAATTTTTATGGTAAAACGACTGCTCGTATTAGTTTCACCGTTCAAAACGTGCTTACAATTACGAAGTATTCTGGCCTCGACCCAGAAGTGTCCGGTGGTATTGACAATAACTTTTACCCAAGACCTAGAACATTTATGCTTGGTTTAAGCCTAAAGTTTTAACATTTACAAGGAGGAAATAAAATATGAAAACTAGAAATATAATTCTTGGAATTGTTCTTTCAACACTCATGGTAACATCGTGTGTGAAAGACCTTGATATAACACCGAAGGACCCCAATACCATATTATCAGGAAACCTCGGAGACGATCCAGTATATACAAAACAATTTTTAGCTAAATTGTATGCTAGCTTTATTATCTCGGGCCAAGGATCAAATGGTGGCGATGATATTGCTGCATCGGATGGTAACTTTTTTACCACTGTGCGTGCACTTTGGAACGTTCAGGAAATCACTACGGATGAGGCAATATGTGCCTGGGGTGACATTGGTATTTCCGATTTGAATACTCAAACTTGGAGCGCCACTAATCCATTCTTAACAGCGCTATACCAACGTTTAGGTTTATCAATTACGTATGCAAACCAGTTTATAGGTGCTACAAATGGCAGCACGGATCCTACAATAATTCGCTATAATGCTGAGGCTAGATTTTTAAGAGCGTTGGCTTATACATACTATATGGATCTATTTGCTAACCCACCTTTTACAACTGAGGCCGATGGTGTTGGTAAATTCTTTCCTAAACAAACTGATCGCGTAACATTATTCAACTACATTGTTGCTGAACTAACAGATATTGAAGACAAACTCTCTGAGCCAGGTTCAAGTTCCGCTCAAGCTAATAAAGCTGCAGCATGGATGCTTTTAGCACGTGTTTATCTTAATGCTGGAGTATATACCGGAACTCCACAATGGGAAAATTGCAAAATCTATTGTGACAAGGTAATTAATTCAGGCAACTACTCTTTAGCTTCGAATTATCGCCAAAATTTTAGCGCTGATAACGACAGAAGCACTAATCCTGAAATGATTTTTGCCTATGCTCAAGATGGTGTAAATATCCAAGGCTATGTTGGAACTACCTTTATTATTGAATCATCAAGCGATGCTAGATACATTAAAGCTGAGGATTTCCATGGATTAACCAACAATACCAACTGGAATGGCAACAGGGCAAGAAAGCAATTTATGAACGTTTTAGTTGACACACTTGCCACTTACGGCAACATTGCTGTGCCAGCCAATGATACACTCTTTAAAATATCGAAAGACACCCGTGTATTAATTAAGATGAAGAAGAGCATGGATATACCTAGTCCTTCTTCGAGCGGCGATTATGGCATTGGAGTATATAAGTTTACTGCAACTAATGCTGACGGAACTCAAGCCGCTACCTATAATTCAGCATATGCTAGTACTGATTTTCCTGTTTTCCGCCTTGCTGATGCATATTTGATGAGAGCTGAGGCAAATTTCAACGGTGCCACAGGTGGTGCAAGTGAGGCGCTGGCTGATGTAAACTACATTAGAGACAGAGCATTTCATGCAGGTGCATTTGGTGCAAATCCAGCAAATCGCATTGCCGCTGTAACAGCCAAAGCGTTGCTCGACGAACGTGGACGTGAATTCTACTATGAGGCTCAACGTCGTACCGACCTAATTCGTTTCGGACAATTTACAAACGGAACTTATGTATGGGCTTGGAAAGGTGGCGTAGCCAACGGAACTAGCACAAGTTCGCATTTAAACATCTTCCCTATTCCAGGCGAAGAAGTTTCTGCAAACCCGAACATCAAACAGAACACTGGTTACTAATCTTTAAAACTCAGAAGAAATGAACAAGCTATTATATATTATGTCCATTGGAATGCTGGGGCTTCTATTCTCCTGTGAGAAGGATGAATCGAAGGCAACCATGCTAGAGAATCCTATCGTGCCAACGTTTCAAACAATTCCGGATCTTACGCTTACCCGTGCTGCTGGAACAAACACATTGAAGTTTGTTGGTACACTCTTAAATCCTGGTTATAATGCCTCAGCGAAATACTTTTTAGAGGCTTGCCCTAAGGGAAATAACTTCGTGAATACTGCTGCTATTCTTTCAGATGTTCAAGACACAAGCATGCTAATCACCGTTAGTGATTTGAATAGCATTTTGTTGAAGAAATTTCCAGGAGATCAAGTTTCGGAAGCGGATTTAAGAATCCGTGCAGTAATGGTTGTCGATGGTGGTACTGGAAGCAAAACTTTCGAGTATACTTCAGAAACTAAAACGGTTAATGTAACACTTTATGGCTTACCTCGTCTTGATTTCATAACAGGTGGTGTCGTTGTTGGAAAAGTTGAATCGGCTTTAGGAAATGGTGTCTATGCTGGTTTTGTTAAGTTCGACAATACAAAGACCTATACTTTAAAGGATCCTGATGCAAACAAGACCTATGGGGGAAATTCTGGTATCCTTTCAGAAAATGGCTCTGCAATTTCTATAAACGATAATGGATGGAACAAGGTTAATGCTGATGTTAATGGATTAACCTACGCTGTTGCACAGTATCGAATTGGACTTGTAGGCTCGGCTAGTCCTAATGGATGGGATTCACCTGATTCACCTATGGATTACGATGCAGCTACCGGAACTTGGCAAATCACTGTTGATCTCATTGTCGGCGAAATAAAATTCAGAAAAAATGATGGTTGGGCTTGGAACCTTGGAGGTACTGCCAGCAGTTTGGTTCACAACGGAGCAAACATTGCTGTAAGTGCTGCCGGTAATTATACCATTACACTTACTATCACAAATGATGTAGGTGAACTTGGTTCTTTTACGATTGTTAAAAACTAATTTTTCAAGCCTTCCCTTAAAGGGAAGGCTTGAAATTCAAAATTTAAGTTTTTTTTGAAAGAGTCTTAAGAGTGACGATCTCATAAAAATCATCATTACTCACAAGGTAATTTCAGTTAACATTTTAAAAAACTGTTCCATGAAAAAAATATTATTACGATCGCTTACATCCTTTTTTGCGGTTACAATGCTATTTGTTGCTTGTACAAAGGAGGATAAGGATGTTACGCTAGAATCAAAACTCGCAACCTCCGAAACCACTAAAATCTTTAATACCTCTGCCACTGTTATCGGCTTTGTAGTTTCAACGGGAAGTGGTATAAGTGAAAAAGGTGTTTGTTACAGTACTTCACCAGAACCTACGATAGCTGGAGACAAAGTAATATTTACAGCAGATTCTGTTATTACAGCAACTTTTGAGGTTACTCTTACAGGATTGGATTTTGCCACCAAATACTATGCGCGTGCGTATGCAATAACTGTTGGTGGTGTTTTATATGGTGAAGAACTGTCTTTTACAACTTTACCAAATGTACCAACTGTTACTACCGCTGTTTTTACGGCTATGTCTGGAACAACAGCCCAAGGTGGCGGTGAAGTTAGCGACGACGGTCGTGGAGCAATAACTCAACGCGGGGTTTGCTATAGTGTTCTACCAAATCCTACACTTGAGCATTGCAAAGACAGTATTACTTCCGATGGTAAAGCAGTTGGAACATTTACAAGTTCTATCTCCAAACTAAAACAGAAAACGAAGTATTATGTTAAAGCTTTTGCAACAAACAGCGGCGGTACAGGTTACGGCACAGAGGTTTCCTTTACTACACCTGCTTCTATTGTAAAATTGTATGCGGCCGGTGCTTTCCAAGGTTGGGATCCTGCTGCTGCTAAAGATTCCTTAATGAACACTGAAACCGACCCAATTGTAAGAGGTTTTATTTACTTCCCTGCTGCCGGTGAATTCAAATTTGTTGCGCAAAAAAGCTGGACAGGAACAGCTTATGGTTTGGGAAGTGCGGCTGGGATACTTAGCACTGCTGCTGATGCCGGTAATTTGAGCGTTCCTTCGGCTGGATACTATCAATTTGCAATAGACATGATCAACATGACCTATACTGCAATCAAAACTGATTGGGGTATAATCGGCAGTGGTACTGCAGGTGGCTGGGATTCCGATCAAAACATGACTTACAGTGCATTCTTCAGAAGTTGGTTTGCCACTATTCCATTAACTGCTGGAGAAATTAAATTCAGAGCTAATGATGGCTGGGATATCAACTTTGGTGGCCCTGACGGAAAACTAACTGCAGGAGGCGATAATATTGCCGTATCTACAGCGGGTACTTATAGTGTTATGATGAATCTATCCTCGCCTAACAATTACAAATATTCTGTTACTCAATGGGGTATTATTGGTAGTGCTACTGCAGGTGGCTGGGATTCTGATCAAAACATGACGCCAAACGCAAACAACACCTGGACAATAACTGCTAACCTGACTGTTGGTGAGTTTAAGTTCAGAGCAAATGATGGCTGGGATATTAATCTAGGCGGTACTCCATCAAATATATCATGGGGTGGCGATAACATAGTAGTATCCACAGCAGGAACGTATACAATTACGTTAGATCTTGTAAATGGAACATATACTATTCTATAGTATCGATAAAATGTAATTTTGAAAAAGAAGTTACCCAATTTGGGTAACTTCTTTTTCTATAATATTGGGTAACTAAATATGTTATTCCATTTCACCTAACTTTTTTACACTTAATACGTTTTTGGAAGATAGGTAATCATTTCCTCCGATAAAATGAATGCTAAATATGGTAACGTTTCAACCAAATCATTTTCAAAAATGAAGACCATCCTAACTAAAGTAATTGCAATAACTGTTTTTTTATTTTGGATGAGCAGTACATTGCTATCTCAAGTCATTACCGTAACTCCTACCCTACCCACAGCCACCGATCAGGTTGTTGTTACCTTTGATGCAACCCTAGGTAATGCTGCATTAAAAGATTTTGCCGGCGATATCTATGCTCACACGGGCGTAAATGTCGATGGTATTGAACAGTGGGCCTATGTAATTGGAGCTTGGGGCGTCAATACCGCGCAACCCAAACTCACCCGCTCCGGTTCAAATCCCAATCTTTATACCCTAACTATTTCTCCATCAATCAGGGAGTTCTACAAAGTTCCTGCCGAAAAAAAAATCACAAAACTCTGCTTTGTATTTAGAAGTGCTGACGGTTCAAAGCAGACCAGCCCCGATATTCTATATAACGTTTATGAGCCAGGGCTTTCGCTTACCCTCTCGAATCCACTAAAAGATCAACCAATTTACGAACTTAATTCAGCTGTAGCCATTGAGGCCTCTGCCAATAACTCTACTTCATTAAGCATATTTATCGACAATATTCAAGTAAATACAACCACTAATGCTACTATTAGCTACAGCTATCCTGCGTCGGCCTATGGCAATCACTGGATAAAAGCGGTAGCTTCAGATGCGACTTCAACGCTCGCCGACTCTGTTAATATTATTGTCCGTCCTGCCGTTATTACAGAAGAACTTCCTGCCGGAGTTAAGCCCGGCATCAACTATATCGATAATACTACCGTAACTCTCGTTCTAAAAGATCCGGCTGCAAAAAAGAGCTATGCCTTTGCTTTTGGCGATTTTAGTGACTGGCTAATTAAAGCTGATTACTATATGAAGCGCACATCCGATGGCAAATACTACTGGATAACGCTTTCAGGGTTAGATCCTAACAAAGAGTATGGTTTCCAATATAATGTGGATGGAAATATAACCATCGCCGATCCTTACTCCGAAAAGTTGCTCGATCCCTGGAGCGATCAGTATATTGTAGATTCAACGTATTCAGGATTGAAGCAATACCCAGTTGGGAAAACCACTGGAATAGTTTCGATATTCAAAACCGGTCAGCAGCCATACCCTTGGCAAGTCACAAACTTTTCGAATCCCGACAAATCAAAGCTGATTATCTATGAGCTACTAGTTCGGGACTTTACACACGCTCATTCCTATGCCCGTGTTGCCGATTCAATTGCCTACTTCAAACGTCTAGGCGTTAACGTAATTGAATTAATGCCTATAAACGAATTCGATGGGAACTTATCGTGGGGTTATAACCCTAGTTTTTACTTTGCCCCTGATAAGTATTACGGACCCGCAAATGAGTTGAAGCGATTAGTTGATGTTGCACACCAGAACGGCATTGCCGTAGTTTTGGATCTCGTGCTTAATCACTCATATGGGCAATCACCATTCTTAAAACTTTACTTCGATAAAAACACGAATAAACCAACTGTTGATAATCCATGGTATAATGTTCAATCGAACTTTACTAACCCCGATGCGCAGTGGGGATACGACTTTAATCATGAGAGCATCGAAACTCAAGCATTAGTGGATAGTATTAGTAGATTCTGGATGTCGGAATACAAAGTCGATGGCTTTCGATTCGACTTTACCAAAGGGTTCAGTAACACTCCTCACACAAGCAGCGACCCTTGGGGAGGTCAATATGATGCTGCCCGTATTACCATACTCGAGCGCATGGCAAACAAAATTTGGGAGTATAAATCTGATGCTTACGTGATTGCCGAACATCTATCAGATAATGCAGAAGAAACCGTGCTTGCAAACCATGGCTTAATGCTTTGGGGTAATTTGAATGGGAGTTATTTAGATGCAGGAATGGGCTTTATACCAAACTCTAACTTCTCTGGAATATCCTACAAGAGCCGTGGTTGGAATAACCCAAACCTAATCGGGTATATGGAAAGTCACGACGAAGAGCGAAGTATGTATAAGAACCTGACCTCTGGAAATTCGGACGGTGCCTATAGTGTAAAGAATTTGAAGACAGCATTAAACCGTTCAAAACTAACCTCTCTATTTCTTATCCCGGTACCAGGTCCAAAAATGATTTGGCAATTTGGTGAGGTTGGTTATGATTTTTCCATCGATTTAAATGGAAGAACGGGTGAAAAGCCTATCCGGTGGGACTATATGAATAACGCCGATCGCAGTTTGCTATTCTCTCACTACGCTACCCTCAATAAGCTGAAACGTGAGTATGCTCCATTCTCAGGTACAGACTTTACAACTTCCTTTTCCGGAGTCATTAAAACTATGAGATTAACTTCAGGAGCAGAAACAGCAGTAATTATCGGCAACTTTGATGTAAAATCAATGGTTACTACAGTTTCCTTCCCTACAACCGGAAAATGGTATGAATTCTTTAGCCAGGATTCAGTAACAATTACATCCACAGATTTAAACCTAACCCTTGGAGCTGGGGCCTATCGGATGTTCACCAACACTAGACTAATCCAAAAAGACACCTACACTTCCACACCAATAATTCAGGCCGATAACAGTGGTGTTTGGTTAAATGTATATCCGAATCCATCCAACGGTTCAAGTATCAATATCCTTGCAGGAAGTAAGGTTCCAACTGAAGCTGAAGTTTCCGTGTATAGCTTGTCCGGCCAAAAACTCGCTACCCTATTCACTGGAACAATAATAGATCAGGAGTTAATCCAAGTCCAGAATAATTACAGAGCGGGTATTTATATCATTTCTGTAAAGACAAAGACTACCACGCTATCGCAGAAGCTAGTTATTTTCTAATATTTTTCGAATAAAAAAGAAGCCGGCATATACTAGCCGGCTTTTTTTTTACTTTTGTGCTCTGCAAACTATCTTAATATGACTATCAAACAGCTGTTCGCTGTTTTTTTCTTTTTTGCCATTAGCCTCCAACTTGGTTATGGCCAACTGAACAGCATCGAACAAAACCCATTCGAAGTTTCTGTAAGATCACACTACGGTTATTTAGCGTATCATCACCCACAAATGCGACTTCTGCAAGAGCGGCATGTGAGCGCACTCGAGGTTGCAATTACCATGCAATCGCCCGAAAATCGGAAGTGGGCAAAAGGATTTGGTTACCCTGAACTGGGCTTCGTTTATATGTGGTTCGACTTAGGCAGCCCCACCTATCTGGGACAAGCCTTCTGCTTGATGCCTGCAATTAACTTTACCCTAAATGGCAGAGGACCCCGCTCGACCTTTTTCTTCCGGATGGCCTCTGGCGTAGGTTATGTAACCAAGATTTTTGATCGAGAGACAAACTATAAAAACACGGGGACGAGCAACCACATCAATGCAGCAGTAAATTTCCTTTTCGAATACCGTTATACCATATCTCCTTCGCTCAACTTGAGAGGTGGCCTAGCACTTTCGCATCTCTCCAATGGCTCATTTAAGAAGCCAAATGCAGGATTAAACTTGCCAACTGTATACTTTGGAGCCGGATATCGGTTCAGCCGCAACGCTACTTTTAAATCCTACTTTAATGCAGACAGGTTGGATACCTTGCAGGGAAAATTTTCGGTTATTGCCTATGGAGGGGCAAAACAGGAGAACCCAATTGGAACTGATCGTTACCCCATTGGTGGCATATCATTGGAATACACCTGGAGAGCTAAACCATTTCAACGTTTTGGCGTTGGTTTTGATGCCATGTATAACGGGGCGTGTGTGGAAAACCTGAAGGACGTAGATGAATCGGCACATGGAGTTGCACTTACGCGACTTGGTGTTAATTTTCGCTATGAATTTCAAGTAGGACGAATAGGAATCAACCTCGGGATTGGCCCATACCTTTACGGTATTGACAAAACCGGTGGTCCCCTATACGAACGTCTAGCGCTTCGGTATTTCTTCTCGGAAAAATTATTTGGACATGTTGCATTGAAAACCCATTGGGGCAATGCCGACTATGTTGAATACGGTTTAGGTATTAGGTTATGAGAAAAGGGGTTTACTATATTAGCTCAATAATAGCCTTGCTATTGTTGAGTTCTTGCGAAATTGGTTTTGATTTTCTCAATCCAGCAGGTCCTATGAAAGAGGTTGAACGCCCCATCATTGGAAGAGTTTCGAAAATAGTCATCAACCATGATGTGAAGGTCACCGTTCACGTTACCGAAGGACGTCAATACGCCACAGTTAAAGCAGGTGAGAACATTATTAGCGAGGTAACAACGACGATGGTAGACTCAACCTTAACCATTCGTAATGAAAGTGGAAAGGCATGGTCTACGAGTTTTAAGAACAGAAAAGAGGTTTCCCTCTATTTAAATAATACCGTAACAGCTATTTCCTATTTTGGAATACAAGACGTCACTGTTATGGATACCATAAGAGCAAATCAGTTTACTTACTACTGCGATGAATCGGGAGGAAGAGTATCGATACCACTAATTGCCAATCGATGTAATATTGAGCAGCACTCCGGTGTATCGGACCTAATTATAGTGGGTAGGTGCAACGATGTAGATGTCTACTACAAGGGAACCGGTTGGATTTATCTACAGGATTTCAAAAATAGCAACATGGTAGTCACCAATAATGGAACCGGCGATATTCTCGTAAACGCATCCAACAATCTCACCGCTACAATTAAAAGCATCGGAAACATTGTGTATATGGGCTTTCCCAGTATCACATTGGTTAAGGATGGAAAAGGGAACTTACGCCCGGCCAACTAATCACGACAAGGATGGTAATTGGTCTCTAAAAGCATTTGCCATACTAAACTAGACTGTTGTTTTACACCACAATAGATTTACGTCATCCTCTAAAAAAAGTCACGTGTGCTTCGGAACAAAGTCACGCTTGTCTCGTGGTAAACTCAATCGGGATTTATTAAGGTTGAATCACTGGGGACAAATAGTTTTCATCAGTATTAAAAATTCCATTTTGCCGCAACGGTTGGCATTATTTCGAGTTTATTCGAAGGGAAAATAAAGTTACTGCTGATTTCAAATTCACTACCTATCGATAAATTTTTATTTACGTTGTACCAAATCTGTGGTTCCGATAGAAAAACCCATGTCTTTCCATCGGCAACACCAAGCCCGTTTATTTTATCTTGGCTCCAAACGTCGAAAAATCCAGTTAGTGTAATCTTCCCATTGGCAATCATGGTGAACCATGTACCGGTCCACTGAATATCGGGTCCCTCTTTGCCCCCGCCATTAAAATGTTTATAAGCAATATAGGAACCTAAATTTACCTTGCCAAGTGTAAATGAGGTGGATGCTCCAAAAAGGTATGCATTTCGAATATGGCCGCCAAAGTCTGAGTTTCTATCCTTGAACAATCCTCCATTGAACTCTAAATGCAGTGCAACAGGTGCACTCCAAAGTTTTACATCACGCGCAATTTCCCAGTAAGATGCTGAGATATCGCCATCCTTACCGTTGTAATCCATATCAATAAAGAAGAAGGTTGAGCCCAGACTATCAGGACGAAACATCTCCACGGTAGATGTAAAGAAACCCCTATCGGAGGTGCGTTTATCATTGGCCTTGCCCATATCGTAATGTAGCTGCAGATTCTGGGCACTTAACGCGAATCCGGAGATAAGCAGGAAGGACAAAATGGCGTATCGCATAATGGTACGGATTTGTTAGTTTTGTTGGTTTGGATATTCAAGGCAAAATAATGCCTCAATATACAGGGACAAAAAGGGGCTAACGCCCCTAAATGCCAATTATCAAGTTCTAATTGTAATTGATCAGTGGAATACGTAAAACACTAGAGTAAATTACGCCCCTTAGTTAACTCCTCTGGCAAAAAGCTAAGCATGGTATCCCCACGTAAGCCTAATCGCAGCGTTTCAAGCGAAACAACCTCGTTTACTGCAATGTTTCCCAGGTTTACGTTTGATCCAAAATGTTTTATAAACCAAACCTGTTGATTCTTCAATGGAGCTTCCCAAATAACATTATCACCATGCACGTCCTTGTCGATAAGGCTAACTAGCTCTGTATCGGCAGACCCGTCGGTATGGTAAATGCCGATATTTCCGCTTTCGCGTGCCTCTGCAATAACCTTGGTTGATCCTGATTTCAACTCCAAATTCATCATCGAAACCCAGGCTTCGTTGGAAATCTCCACCCCGGCCACCTTCGATCCCACTTCGGAGAGCACAATCCTGTTGTTAGACAGAATATTAATGTAATTACACTTCTCTGCATGATCCATTGCCATACTCCCATCCGACACTTCCACCGCTAAAACGCCAAACCGATCAAGCAATTGTTGATACTGCTCAAACTGGTTGCGAATTACAAAGGCCTCGAATAGTGTGCCACCCAAATAGCAACGAATATTATTGCTTTGATAGAAACGGATTTTCTCTTCAACACGGTTGGTTACCATAGAGGTTCCAAAACCAAGCTTTACGTAATCGATATATTGCCCACAAGCGTCAACCATGTTTTCGGCTTCGCGCAAACTCAACCCTTTGTCCATTACCATGGTAATGCCCGATTGGCGAGGCTTGATTGGTCTTGCAGGTATGTTAGTTAGTTCAAAATTCATACGGCTGTATTATATTAATAAACCAAGTTATAAAAGATCGTCTAAATTCTTTAGTTCGGGATACTCGTTGAAAAAATCAACTCCCGCTTCTTCATCTATGGTTATTGCCCTTTGGAGATGCTCAAAAGCTTGGGTGCGCATACCTTTGCGAACCTCTATGATGGCTGCTTGAACGAGAAATTCCACTTCCTCCGAAATTTCTACACATCGTAAAAAATTTCGCAATGCTCGCTCCTCATCGTGCTGTTCGATGTATATATAGGCAAGTCCAGCAATAGAGTCAACATCCTCTTCGTCGAGCAGGATTGCCTTTTCATAGGCCTTTACTGATTCGGGAATAGAACCTAACTTATGGTATACTTTGCCCAAGCCAAACCAATACTCAGGGTTGACATCGTCATATTTCAGGCAAAGCTTAACCATGGTTAAGCTCTCAAAATAGTTTCCCTTTTCCATGTGTATCACAGCTAAGCCATAGTATGCCTCCGCGTTTTCTGGATCAAGAAGAATGGTTCTATCGTAGTAGGAAATGGCTAGCACCGATTCGCCCAACTTTTCGTAACACTCCCCAATGGAGCACAGAGCATTTACGTTTTCAGGATCTGTCTCAAGCAGTTCCTTAAATAGTTCAATTGCTTTTGGATAGCGCTCAAGGGTAGCCAGCGTATGGGCTAAACTTAAGATATAGATTGGTATCTCTGCAATAATGGCAACACAGAACTCAAATGCATCTAAGGCTTTTTCATGCTCATCTTCGCGAGAGTAGAGCAAGCCGAGGTTGTACCAGGCAGAATCATTAAAAGGGTCGTAATTAAGGTAACGGATATAACCATTGATGGCCTCGGGTGTTTTACCCTCCCTGTCGTAGCAATATGCAAGGTCGAACCAAAGATTTTCATTGTCAGTATCCTCACTAATCGCAATTTCTAGGTAGGGCAAAGCCGATTTGGTATCTCCTTTCTCAAGGAACATACTACAAATATTGCCTAAGATTTCAGTTCGATTCTCGAGATTCTCGGCTAGTGCTTTTTTGAAGTAACTATTAGCTTTAAGTCCCCATTTTTGAGCCAAATATAACTTACCAAGAAGGAGCATAACGTCTGGATTATGCGGTTCGATTTGAGCAAGCAAGTCGAGCAGTGCTGTTGCCTCTTCAAACTTTTTGTCGGCAATCAGGATTTCGGCATGTTTGAGCTGCAACTCGGAGGAATAAGGATGCTGTTGGCGCGCAATTTCGGCTGCGACACCCGCCCCTGGCGCATTATGCAAATCGAGGTAATGGTCAATAATATTCTCGAACTCAAATACATCAAAATAGTACGTTGAACTGCTCCGAAGCATATCCTCATACCGTCGAATAACCTCTCGCGTATCACCCTCTGTTCCTCGATTATAATCGCCTTCTTCTCTCATAGCAGCATATTCCTTACAACAAGCAAAACTACCACAATAAATCACGCTTCTCCGCTTTACTTTGATATTAATATGAACATTTTATCAACCATTTTATAAACAAGACTATTCCGCAGACCGTTTCCATGATTAAGCCAAAGCCAGATCAAATCACTATATTTGCAGCAAAAAAAATGGGAATATTTGAATTTAGTCTAATCGTTTTCGCCTCTTTCTTCAGTTTGATTAATCCGCTTGGATCGATGCCAATTTTCATGTCGATGACTAGCGGCTTAAGTCCTAAAGAACGTTCAAAAGTTGCTATAAAAGCGGTTGCCGTTTCCCTCATTATTCTACTGGTCTTTGCTTTAGCCGGACAGTTAATCTTTAAGTTCTTCTCCATTTCCATTGATAGCCTAAGAATAGCCGGAGGTATAATATTCTTCATGATGGGCTATGATATGCTTCAAGCCAAGGTTGTTCGTGTTAAGATGGACGATCCAGCGGAGAGCAAGGCGTATGGGAATGACATTGCTATAACACCGCTGGCTATTCCCATGATTTGTGGCCCTGGCGCAATTACCAATGCCATTGTGCTCTGGTCCGATGCTACCACACCCACGTTAAAAATAGTTTTGGTTGCGGTGATGACTGCAGTATTAGGTATCACCCTTCTAGTCCTGCTGGGAGCAGGAAAGGTTGTTCCATGGATTGGCGACACTGGAAATAAAGTTATGATGCGGCTTATGGGATTACTTGTAATGGTAATTGCCGTTGAGTTTTTCTTTGCCGGACTAACACCTATCTTGCGGAGAATCCTGAATATTGGATAGTTGGAAGAACAATAACCATTGAAGATATCTCTCTTGAATGATATCAAAAAGTAATGCCTCACATCCGTATGTGAGGCATTCTGCATTACAAGTAATCTAATTAATAAGCACAACTATTTCCCATAATTTCGATACTGCTGCATGAACTGAATCCGTTCAAATGCTGCGGGGTTGTATGTTTTTGTGTAACTCATCTTCCCTGAAAATTCGGAAAGATTCTTATACCCTTGTTCGTTCATCCAATGAGTAAGTTCGCTTATCATTTTTGCTACCTGACCATTTCCGTTCCGATAAAGCGTAGAAGCAACCTGCACCGTACTTGCACCGGCCAGAAGCATTTTTATCAAGCCCGCTCCGTCGTGAACACCTGTAGATGCCGCCAAAGAACATTTCACCTTACCCGACATAAGGGCAACCCAGCGTAGGGAATGGTATATATCCGCAGGTGTTGTTAGAACTGAGGAATTTGTAAATTCGAGGGTATTAATGTCGAAATCGGTATTGTAGCTGCGATTAAACAAGACCAGCCCTGCAATACCTGTCTTGGAGAGTTTCTCCAGCAGTGCGGCAAGGTTGGAAGCATATGGACCAAGTTTTATAGACACAGGAATCTTCACCTTTGCCAAAACTCGTTTTATGGCCTCGAAGTAGATCTTTTCATTATCGTCGGCACTGCGTGTGGAATCACTCGGCAGCAGGAAAATGTTCAACTCAAGAGCGTCGGCTCCGGCCTTTTCTATTACGTGAGCAAAATCATCCCATCCATTTTCCGAAACGCAGTTTATGCTCGCAATAACGGGTATGGTGAGTTTTTTCTTCGCATCAGAAATCAACTTTAGGTAGTTTTGTACCGGATCTTCAATCTCATCGTAGTCATACTCAAAATACTCCATCGTTTCGGGATAAATAAAGCCCGATGCCGACATCTTCTCAATTGATCGCTGAGTATGCTGAATAATCTCTTCCTCAAAGATCGACTTTAGAACCACAGCCCCAACCCCAGATTTCTCTAGGTCAATGAGCTTTTCAATAGTATCGGTTAGTCCCGAACTCGATGCAATGATTGGGCTCTTCAACTTAAGCCCCATGTAGTTGGTTGAAATCTCTGGCATGGCAATTTCTTTGTTTAAGTTAATGATGAGTTTTGATTACTAAACTTTAAACAACGGAAAAGGAAAAATTCCCTTAAAGAAAGGGAATTTTTATTGATTGTTCATAGACAATCCTTCAACAGCAGGATATAAAATAGGGCATACTACTATTCGAACATATCAGATGTTACTCTAATATAGCTATATAAACAAGCAATGCCCCACTATTCATCTGGAACAATGGGGCATTTTGTTAAACAAGTGGGTATTGCTCTTGGCTATTTCTTCTCCAAATCACGAAGATGCTCCAATTTCTTATTCTGAAGAAACTCGTGAATTCCACACAGATGCTCCTTTACGCGTTTGTTGCCAAACTCAAACACCTTATTGACCAATCCTTCAAGGAAATCTCGATCGTGCGATACAAGAATTAGCGTGCCATCGTAAGCTTGGAGGGCGCTCTTTAGAATATCTTTAGTTCTTATATCGAGGTGGTTGGTTGGCTCATCGAGAATGAGCAAATTAACAGGCTCTAGCAGCAGTTTAATCATCGATAGACGCGTACGCTCACCTCCAGAAAGCACCTTTACCTTCTTATCGATATCGTCGCCGCCAAACATAAAGGCGCCCAGCAAATCCTTAATCTTGGTGCGCATGTCGCCCCTAGCAATATCGTCGATGGTTTGGAAAACCGTAAGCTCCTCGTCCAGCAGCGATGCTTGGTTTTGGGCAAAGTAGCCAATCATGGTGTTGTGACCCAAGGTTAGCGTTCCGTTGTAGTCAATTTCGCCCATAATAGCCTTCACCAATGTCGATTTTCCCTCACCATTCTTCCCAACAAAGGCTACACGTTCGCCGCGCTCAATGGTTAGCGTGGCTTCTTTAAACACAACGTGCTCTTCGTAGCTCTTAGTAACGGCATCGAGAATTACAGGATAGTTTCCCGAACGAGGCGATGGTGGAAACTTTAAGCGAAGAGACGAGTTATCGACCTCATCAACCTCTACCAACTCCAGCTTCTCGAGCATTTTTACCCTACTTTGCACCTGCAAAGTCTTGGAATAGGTGCACTTGAACCTATCAATAAACAGCTGCGTGTCGGCAATGAACTTTTGCTGCTCATCGAACGCTTTTTGCTGCTGTGCTCTACGCTCCAAGCGCAGCTGAAGGTATTGCGTGTAGTTTACCTTATAATCGTATATGCGCCCCATTGTCACTTCAATGGTGCGGGTGGTAATATTATCGATAAAGGCCCTATCGTGCGAAATTACGATAACCGCCTTAGCGCTATTGGTAAGAAACTCCTCCAACCATTGAATAGATTCAATGTCGAGGTGGTTGGTAGGCTCATCGAGAAGAATCAGATCGGGTTTTTTAAGCAGAATTTTGGCCAACTCGATACGCATGCGCCATCCTCCGCTAAACTCACTCGTTGGACGGGTAAAATCGGCACGGGAAAAACCAAGTCCGAGCAGAATCTTCTCTATCTCCGCATCGTAGTTAATCTCCTCTATGTGGTAAAACTTCTCGCTAAGGGTTGAAACCTCTTCAATAAGCTGAAAGTAGCTCTCCGATTCATAATCGGTGCGAACTGTTAGCTCGTTATTTATTTCCTCAATACGGCGCTGCATCTCCAAAATTCCAGAGAATGCTTGTGCTGTCTCCTCAAATACCGTGCGGTTGTCGGCCGTCATAAGGTGCTGTGGAAGGTAGGCTATCACAGCCTCCTTGGGTGCCGAAACTCTTCCCTTATTGGGCATTCTTTCTCCTGCAAGAATCTTGAGCATGGTAGATTTCCCTGCACCATTCTTACCCATTAGGGCTATTCTATCGGTCTCGTTTATCGCAAACGTAACATCCTTAAAAAGGGTTGTCCCCCCAAACTCTACTGATAGTCCATCGACTGTAATCATTCTCTCTGTTTTTTTGAAGCCGCAAAGGTAGCAAGATAATTGAAAGAAGAAGGTAGACGGAAGGTCTAGTGAAGTAAAGGGAGTAAAAGAAGTAAAGGGAGTAAAAGAAGAAATAGAAGGTCGGAGAACCTTGGCCTGAAAGGCCTGCCTGTAAAAGCAGAGGGCACAGCCCTGTGTAAATGCAATGGCGGCATTTAGGACTGAAAGTCCGACACGTTTCTTCTCCTTGGTTCTACCCAATATCTTCCAAATCTGCTTGCGTGATTTGCCGATACCTATCGCCCCTTTAGGGCTTATAACAATGCTCACTACACACACAGGCCTTCGCTTTGCTCCAGCCTGTGCTTTTACCTTTCGGGGCTTTGCCCCTGTTGGTTGGATACTAATAGAAGGTAAACGGGAGTTTATAGGCCACAGCCTATATGTACAACCAAAACTGTTTCGTATATTTTCGCCCAAATTATACCTGTCGCCATGTCGGAGTTTACAAATCATAAAAACGCACGCGTTCAAGCGCTTATTGACCTTACCGTTGGGATGGTGGAGGGTGGAAACGGCGCCGCGCTTTACAAAAAGTATGAGCACATATACGCCTCAATAGTTCCACGCGATGTAGTGGCTGCGGTAGACGACCTCGTTCTTCGCAATATTCCGATGGATAAGCTAAAAATTGGTGTCGGAAAAATGCTGAACATCCTTTATAAGCAGCTAACTGATTACAAAGGGATTCCTGTGCCTACAGAGAGCTTTATTGGATACCTCATTCAGAATAATAACCAAATGGATGAGCGCCTAAAGGCATTCCGACCGCTGCTAAAGGAGATAAACGCCACGCCCAAAAGTGTAACGCTTAAGGCTACACTCGAAAAGCAGTTTAGCGAGATGCTAACCTTCGAAAAGCACTACACCATTAAGGAGAACATCCTCTTCCCTATTCTTGAAAAGCAGTGGCCCGACTACCGTTGCCTGCAAATAATGTGGTCGCTGCACGACGATATTCGGCGCAACCTAAAAGCTATTGTGGCCGAGCTGCAAAAGCCCGAGCTGGACGTGGTTGAGTTCAATATTCTTTCGGGCGATATCTTCTTCGACATGTATGCCATTAGGTTTAGGGAAGATAAAATTCTCTTTCCTTTGATTATGGAGAGCATACCAATGGAGATATTTGACGGATGCCTTGCCGATGCAGCCGAGATTGGATTTCCATACGTGCAGCCAACCGAAACCACCGCCCAAACCACAACCAGAACTATTATGGACAACAAAGTAGACCTACATACCGGTGCCCTTACGCCCGAGCAAATACGCCTTGTGTTTAACCATCTTCCGGTAGATATTACCTACGTGGACGAAAACGACCAGGTGCAGTTTTTCTCCACGCCTCCTCACCGCATATTTACGCGCACCAAGGCAATTATAGGCCGAGAGGTAAAGAACTGCCATCCGCCGCAAAGCGTGCATGTGGTCGAGAAGATTGTAGAATCGTTCCGCAGTGGAGCGCGCAGCTCCGAGAGCTTTTGGATACATATGGGGCCAAAGTTTATCCTAATTCAATACTTTGCAGTGCGCGACGAGCAAGGCATATACCGTGGCGTGGTGGAAGTAAGCCAAGAAATTAGCGAAATACAAAGCCTAACGGGCGACAAACGCCTGCTGGACGAATAAACACGGGCAAACAGCAAGCAAATATTGAGATTGCAAGCTGTTTGTGGTGCAAAGTTGTCAGTTGGAGGTAGCAAAGTGTTGGGTATCTCAAACGATTCATTGAACTACAACCGAATATTCTATGCTGATGCAGGGCATGCACATAGCGTAGAACAGAAGTGGCAAGGTGAGAGGAACAAAATTCTCTGAATATTCGTTTACGCCTAATAGATAGTTTAGTATATTTAGCCAAAATACGGAGTTGCTATGGATTTGAAAGCTAGAAAATTAAATGCAATAGAGTATCTGATCCATTTGGAAGACGAAGATGTGTTTTCGAAGATTGAAGAAACAATCTTTAGGTATGAAGTTGCTAGAGAAAAGGCTTTAAAGCCACTTACAGAAGAACAACTTATCGAAAGGGCTAGAAAATCTAACAGCGATTACCTTGCAGGAAAAGTCAAAACGCAAGACCAACTAGAAACCGAATCAGAAAAGTGGTAACCGAATGAAGATTATTTGGTCTGACTTTGCCGCTGAAACGCTCAAAGATATTTATGACTACTATAAGGAAGCAGCTAATGAAATAGTTGCAAGGAAAATCAAGGGAGATATATTTTCGACTACAGCGCAATTAATTAATCATCCGGAATCAGGTCAAATAGAAGATACTTTATTACAGCTTAATGAAAGACACAGGTATTTGGTTAGCAATAACTTTAAGATTGTATACAAGAAAATTGAAGAAGGCGTGTTGATAACAGATATCTTTGATACTCGCCAACACCCAACAAGCATTAACAACCCAAAAAGAAACCCCAAGCCACAATAATCAAAAAGAAAAGTAGAATCTATATAATATAGCTAAATGAAAAAATATATAATTTCAATTGCTTCTTTAGTAGCAAGTATTTTATGCTTAGTAATAATTTCATGCATAAATCATGAAATTTCCATTGCATATAAACTTGCAGTGGGTAAAACTAAAGCATTATTCGGGCTTACTGAATTAACATACACTTACAAATACTACTTTTTGGCAATAGGTATAATATCACTGACTCTTGCACTAATAGCAAAAAAAAGAAAAGAGAATAAAACCTTGACTAGAGTAACTATTTACATGAGTCTTATTGCTATAGTTATTGTATTCATTCCAATATGGAGACTAATGATTTAATATAATACTCCCCAAAAATCAGTCCACTGGTTAAGTTGAAAAAAAGAATAAATTTACCAGTGATTATGAAAAAGGGAAGACGAGTATTTACCGAAGCCTTTAAAGCTCAAGTAGCCATCGCTGCGCTCAAGGAGCGCGAGACGCTAGCGGGATTATCTAAGCGCTTTGACCTGCACCCCCAAATGATTACCAAGTGGAAGCAGGAGTTTGTGGAGCGATCATCCGAAATCATAAAGACCCGAGCCCCAAAGGAGAGCTTTGAGGCCGAAAAGAAGCGCCTTTTTTCTAAAATTGGCCAGCCGACAATTACGCTACCGGCTTGCCGGATTAGGAATTGCAGGCCTACAATTGGGCCAACGGCTTCCCGTTATCGAAAATGTAAGGTGACAATTACACCAACGGCTAACCGATAGCAAAAATGCAAGGTGACAATTGTGCCAACCGCTTCCCGTTATCGAAAATGTAAGCCTACAATTACACCAACGACTTCCCGATTACGAAAATGCAAGGCTAGGTGTCTTTTTACCTCAATAAATCCTTGCCAACTTTAAATTATTGGCAACTATTGTTTAGCGGACAGCAAAAATTGTTAGCTTAGTGAGAAATAAACCATATCTATATTTAGGGTTTATGGGTTGTGCACAAGGCAAGTTGTTCAAAACAAATCGACATGATAAAAAGGACATTACTATTAATTTCAATACTGACTATTCTCATGTCAATCAATTCTTGCGACCAAGTAGAGCAGAAGTATTTAAACTTCAATAAAGCTAAGCAAGATGAACTATTTAGAAAGGGTTGGATACCTAATGAATTTACATTTGAATCGATGACAAATATTTGTCAGCATACAAACCTTGACTTAAATACTTGTTTTTTCCAGTTTAATTTATCGAGTATCGACCTTAACTCACTTGAGGCTTACATGACACCAACAAATATTTTATTTGAAAACCCTAGAAGTATTAGTTTGTCAAAGAAATTACCTGATAAAATAAATAAACTCGACCATTACTTTTTTATAGATAAGAGAATACCTGATACACTATTTGTCGCTATAGACAGGAGTGAAAAATTAATTTATGGGTGGAGAAAATAAAAAAACTTAACTACTTAATACCAAAGTTTTGACGTGACAGTTAAAAAAAATTTACTGCTTCAGTTTTAACGAGGGATATGATTACTGCTTCGATCCGAACCTTACTTTGTGAACTAGACGAAGGCAACTTCACTCTATTTCAAAGCAGCAAACGTTAGTGTACTTTTAAACGATGATCTTATGATACGCTATTTTAGCACTAAGTTTATTTCCTACAATGACAAGAAAACGATAATAAAAGCAATGGATTCATTAATAGATAGAACACGTGATGACTGTTTTATATTTCCATTTTGTCTTTTTCACAAATCATACTATTCACATTTTAAAGAAAAGAGAAGCAAGATTCAACTCACAAATGCAACTTGGGTTAACTGATTATATGTTAAGAGGGGAGAGATAAACCCTAGCCTTTTTCTAGGCCGACTGTTAAGAATATCTTCGACCCACTGAACCTGCTCTTGTGTTATCGTTTTAAAGTCCGTTTTCTTCGGGAAATACTGCCTTACCAAGCGGTTTGCATTCTCGTTAGCGCCGCGCTCCCAGCTGTGGTATGGCCGTGCAAAGTAAAAATTTATTTGCAACTTTTCGGCAATAACCTGATGTGCTGCAAACTCCTTTCCATTATCAGCGGTAATAGTGTGCATTTGGTGTGCCAACGGGGATAGCGCCTCCACTGCAGCAG